>JBFFTZ010000094.1:0-8420 GCA_041571575.1 Gammaproteobacteria bacterium
CCGCAAAATCAGGACGGCGCTATTCCCGCTGAAGAACAATTAAGAACCGGCCCTTCAGAAGTGCCACTGGACCGACAGCAAAACAATGGCCGGCAAGGCGGCGCCAGCCTCCAGGCTCAGGTGGCGACCCAGGTCGTATTCCAACCCGTGGTACATATAAAAGGTAAATCCAATGCCGGTTATGTCCCTGACGCTGTTATAGAAACCCTTGTCGCCGCAGTGACTGAATGCATCAACGAAAAATTCCCCTGCATACGCGTAGACCCCTTCAAAGCTTAACCGCTCATCGAAAGTAATCCAGTCTTTTTGAACCCCCAGCAAAAAGCAGCGGTTCCCGTGACTGTTCAGGACGCTGCCAATAACCAGGGCATCGACATAAGGATTCCGGATTTTTCGCTCCAGGGCAAAAAAGTGGTTCTCGAAATACTGGGTAAAATCCCGCTGGGGGGAATAGGCGTGATAAACAAATGAACCGGTGTTCAGCGAGTATTTGAGATCGGCGTTAAGCGAATCAACCGGGGCCGGATCAGCGCTCTGGGCCAAGGCCCGGTTGGCCGAGCCACAAGCTAATAACATGCATACCAGAAATACAAGGCGCATCATCTACCCTCCGAAAAGGGTTTCTACACACCGCCGTCCGACACTTTGTGTATTTTAAGCGACCCACGCATGACCGGACCATACTGGCTTGCCGCAACCGGGCCTGCCAACACCGCAGCTGAAACCAAATTCTATCCGGGCAGCATGTTTTCCGGCATTTTCACCGCAATCACGGTTC
The DNA here is from genome assembly GCA_041571575.1 of Gammaproteobacteria bacterium. Taxonomy (GTDB): domain Bacteria; phylum Pseudomonadota; class Gammaproteobacteria; order Steroidobacterales; family BM003; genus CAKZML01. The sequence continues at coordinate 779 of JBFFTZ010000094.1, forward strand.
CCCGTGCACACAGGATATCTCCCGCATGCAGACTTATCTCCACGGTTACCTTGTGATCCCTGATCTCTGTGGGCGTGCCCCGCAGCACCAGTTCAATACCCATGGGAGTCGGTGCAAGGTAATCCACCTTCAGGGAGGCGGTGACAAAGCGTAGCGGAGGATCGGCACTCATCGGCTTGCCCAGTGCCCTGCACGCAGCGGCAAACGCGGTGCCTGTTCCATGACAGTCGATCAGTGATGCGATAAGCCCGCCATATACATAGCCTGGAATGGCCGTGTGAAACTCGCCAGGCAGAAATCGAGCCATTGTCTCGTCACCGTCCCAATAGCTCTTCAACTGGTGCCCCGCCGGGTTTTCTCTACCACACCCGTAACAATGGCTTAACTCGTCTGGATAGTAGTCCTGAAACGCCTTTCCGGTCATTGGCTTCCTCGGGATCGGGCGAGCCGACCACCGATGGCCAGGCACGCCGCTTAACAAGTCGTAATGTGTTGTTTGGCCGAAACCCTACTCAGTCATGGGTTATGGGCGTGTCGGTAAACAGGAAATCTTTCAGTTCCTTGTTAAAGACGGGGTCCTGGCGCCGGATCCATTCAAGCACCATCGCGGCATGCTCTTTCTCTTCATCACGGTTATGGGCAAGTATGGCCTTGAGGGCAGGATCCTTGCATGCATCCACCCGCTGGTTATACCAATCCACCGCTTCGAGTTCTTCCATTAGCGAAGTGATTGCCCGATGCATATCCCTGGTCTCATCAGTGAGATCTGCAATTTCCTCGTGATAACCCTCGTTCGCCATGAATCACCTCCGTTAACCTAACGCTTCCGGTAAACTACCACAGTCCGATCCTATGCCCTAAGCCATCCCGCGTGGCATCGTGGCATACCTCTACAGTCGTGACAGGCGCCAGGTCGCTGGGCAAAACCGGGTTAACGGCGCAACTCACCAGAGAGCTTCGGTCAGTCTTCAGGCCGACAAATCCTTCTCACCCGAAGCGACCCATCTGGATTTCTCAAGTTCTACCTTGAAAGGGAAGTCGAATTTAAGGCTCGCATTGGTGATGCCAACCAGATGCATTGCAAGGATCGCCTCGCAGTCCGTGTCCCTGAGGGCCTCCTTGACCGTGTAATGCGCGGAGGTGCACCCCATGACCAGCGCTGCATCAAACTGCCGTGCTCGCTTCTGCAAGCGCTTGCGCTGACCAGAGGTCCACATACAGGTTGTTGGACAGGGAAAATAACTGGTGAACACGCCGGTTCTGATTCCCTGCCTTGCCAGGGACTCACGCAGTTCTCCCAAAAATTCCTCGTAGGCCGGCGTCTTGATGCCGTGCTTGAAAAATTCGATCAGAACCGCGTCATTGTCACTGGCCAGGCTGGCCGGCGGACAAACGGGACAGGAAACGAGCAGGACAGATCGATAGTTCTGCAACTTGCCAGATAAATCCATTGGCTCCAGGTGAAGTGGCATAGCAATATCCTTTTGCTGCTGTGATGACGACATAGGCAAGGTGATCGCCAGCTGGCCAACTGCCACCGAAGCCCGGCCGTCCTGGGTCATTCGTGGTGTTCGAACATCCCAAAGTTCGCGGAAACCACGCTACTTTGTAGACACTTTTACAGTATGCGTGGAGAGAATCTTCCGTCAATTCTGGCTTGTACTTAAAAACGGGTATGGATCACCGTCAGTTTTTCATCACGAGGACCGGCCGCGGCATTGTGAGCCGCACCGGCTAATTGACCAGGCTGGCCTTGAGGGATTCCATTTCCTCGGAAGCAATCATCCATCGCTCTTCCGCCTGGCCGCAAAACCTGTCCACCTCGGCCTTTTCTGCCAACAACCGCTTGAGCTGGTCCCGGTTGGCATCTTCATAGATCTCCGGCTGGGCCAGTACCTGTTCCAGCTCCGACTGGCGGGCATGCAGGGTCTCCATTTCCCGTTCGGCTTTCTGGACCTGCTTGCGCAGCGGCTCCAGCGCCTTACGCAGCTCCGCCTCCTGGCGCTTGCGCTCCTTGCGGGCGGTGGCGGTGTGCTCCCCGCTGGACTTCTCAAATACGGCCTGTTCAACCCTGTCCCGATCAGCCAACCACTTGGGGTAATCATCGAGACTACCCGGAAACTCGCCTACGGAACCGCCATGCACCAGCAATAGCTGGTCACAGCTCACTCTCAGCAGGTGTCGATCATGAGAAACCAGCACCATGGCTCCCTGGAAATCCTGCAACGCCATGGCCAGGGCCTGGCGCATTTCCAGGTCCAGGTGATTGGTAGGTTCATCAAGGAGCAATAAGTTGGGCCGCTGATAGACCAGCATGGCCAACACAAGCCGGGATTTCTCGCCGCCAGAGAACGGCGCGGTGGGCATCAGGGCCTGGTCGCCGATAAAGCCAAATCCGCCCAGGAAATTCCTCAGCTCCTGCTCCCTGGCCTTCGGGTCCAGTCGCTGCAGGTGTTCCAGGGCCGAGCCACCGGGATCAAGCTGATCGACCTGGTGCTGGGCAAAATACCCAATCAGCGCGTCCTTGGCCGGCATACGCTTACCGGCCTGGGCCTGCAGTTCGCCTGCGATGAACTTGATCAGGGTGGACTTACCCGCCCCGTTAGGCCCCAAAAGCCCCACCCGATCACCCTGCCCCAGGGTCAAATTGGTGCCCGAGAGAACGGTCAGGTCCTTGTAGCCCACGCTGGCGGATTCCAGCTGGAGCAGTGGATCCGGTGCCTTGTCCGGCTTCTTGAAGGAAAAATGAAATGGGGAGTCCACATGGGCGGGAGCGATAAGTTCCATGCGTTCCAGCGCCTTCAAGCGACTCTGGGCCTGCCGCGCCTTGCTGGCCTTGGCCCGGAAACGGTCCACGTAGGATCGCATATGGGCGATCTCTCGCTGCTGTTTGACGTACTCGGCCTGCTGACCGGCAAGCCGGGCTGCCCGCTGGTGCTCAAATGCCGAGTAGTTGCCGGTGTACAGAGCCATCTTCTGGCCTTCGATATGGGCCACATGTCCCACCACGGAATCCAGGAACTCCCGGTCATGGGAAATCATCAACAGGGTGCCAGGATAATCTCGCAGCCAGTTCTCCACCCAGATCACTGCATCCAGGTCCAGGTGATTGGTGGGCTCATCGAGCAACAGCAAATCGGAACGGCACATCAGTGCCTGGGCCAGGTTCAGCCGAACCCGCCAGCCACCGGAGAATTCTGCCACCGGACGGTTCTCATCCCCCGGTGCAAATCCCAATCCGTGTAGCAACTGCCCGGCACGACTGCGGGCCGAATAGCCACCGATGGAATCCAGTCGCCCGTGCAGCAAGCCCACTGCATGACCGTCTCCGCTGGCTTCCGCTCCTGCCAGCTCTCTCTCAACCTGGCGAAACTCGGCATCGCCATCCAGTACGAACTCGATAGCCGGTCGGGGGTCTGCGACGGTTTCCTGGGCCACATGGGCGATTACCCAGTCCGGGGGAAGGCTCAGGTTGCCCTCATCAGTCTGCAACTCGCCGCGAATCAGGGCGAACAGGCTGGACTTGCCTGTGCCATTGGCGCCCGTGACACCCACTTTTTGTCCGGGATGGATCTGAAAACTCACCCCTTCGAACAAGATTCGAGGGCCACGTCTCAGGCAAATGTTATCGAAGTGCAGCACGGCGGCGGATTTTACATGGGTTGGGAAAGATTTGCCGGGCGCGGCTAGCGCTAGCGGCCCCGGCCCATTTTGAATTTGATTTTCTTTCGCCGCCTTGGGGTAAACAAGCCTTCCCGAATTCGAGTACTGTCGACCTCGATCCCGCGTGCTTTGGCCTCCTCGACAAACGCGCTGACACACAAGGTATGAACCCTGGAGTTGTCTATGTGGATCACGTTGTTGCGTGTCTCGAGGCGCCGGTTATCCGGCGGTATGGGGCGACGGTACAAGATAATTTTGGCCACACCTTCGAGACTCGCCTGGGCAACGACCCATCCCAGTTCATGACGCAGAACAACCTTGTCATTCTCAATCCGCATCCATGCTACTGACTTTGTCAGGCCGTACAGCCAGGCGGCAACCAGCAAGGCCACGGCGTACAGGTAATTCCAATCGAGCGTGAATGACAGGGCCAGCATGACCGCCGTAAGCACCGCCATCAGCAAGTGCTCTCTCAATCTCACCAGTTCTTTAAGTAAACCCATCATCGTCTCGTTCTCTCGTTCCGCTTAATCTGGCTTGGGATGCTCAATGGCATGCCGGACTACCTGGATCAAATCGTCCATGGGAAGCTCGTCCCGATCGCGAAGCTTAATGCAACCCTTGCCGGTTTTCACACCGGGATGGGCTTGCTTGAACGCTTCAATGTGGTGATAGCCACAGGTATACAACGAAATATGCTGTTTTTGATTTGCCAGGGCCACCCAACCTTCGCCAGCCTTGTAGGTCGGCATCCGGTAACCCATATCCACCTTCGCCTTGGGATATGCTGTCATGATCGCCTGGTGCAGAGCCAGCAGTCGCTCCCGCCTGGATTCAGGCTGAGCCTGGAAATACTCCATTACCCCATCAGCGACTCGTGCGGTCATTTCAGCTACCTCTGGGCGATCAGGTAAATCCCTGCCAACAATAACAAGATTCCCGCAACGTCTGTGCCCAGGAGTTTCTCCTTGAACAACAAAATCCCGACAGGGATCAGGCTCAGGGCAACCAGGGCGTTGACCACAATTGAGGCAAGACTGATATTCCATCCACTGCGGTACAGCAACAGGAACCCGACCTCGATCCCGATAATTGTTAGTCCCAATAACACGCTGGACCAATTCAGCCTGCGTAATTCCACAAGCACGCCGCTGTCTCCAACGAATACCGGTAATAACGCGACGGATGCCAGGGTGGCCACCAGGAATGTCACGGTGACCGAAACCATGGGGTTCGCGACACCGGGGATGGTTTTCTGACATACGTGATAGGCCACATTCGCGCCGATCAGCATTGCCATTGAGAGCCAAAACATAGGACGGTCCTTTACTGAATAAGTAGCCACAAGCTATGCCATGCGCAGCCCAAGCATCACCCACAGGGCCGTCAGGGCAACCCAGCTCAGGGTGAACACCCGGACCCTGGCCAGTACGTTATTGCCAAACAGGTGGACTCCGGAATGCATCACCCGGGCAACCACATACGCCCATGCCATCCACACCATGGCGCCACTCGCCAGGCCGGTGGCATAGCTCATCACAATCACCGCATAAAACAATATTGGCTGTTCGAACAAGTTAGTCAGGTGGCGTGTATAGACGGCCACATCCTCGGGTTCCTGAGCGTCCCGGTACAACTTGTAGAATTCGGGATTCACCCGTCGTTGAGACACTGCGCCAAAGCGCTTGATCACCAGCGCCAGGGCAACTACCAGGGTCAGGAAAAACATGCCGAAGGCCGGCCAAAGAATATTCATTTTATCTCCCTGTAGACACTCGCTTCCGGCAAGCCGCAGGCTTCACCGGAGCAATAAACGCATTGATATTGCCTCAGAATCCCGACCGAAGGGACTCCACGACACTTTGAGGGCAATCTTAGGCCTGTCCAAGAAATGTCACTGACAGTCTTAAGGGAATCGGCGGCACGATGCTCACACCGTTCGCCCGCCTGGTCAGCGCGTCGTTTTACCCAGCACTTACATCAAAATACTGCGCAGGATCGTCGCGGCCAGATACAGCGCCAGGACACTGGCGGCCCAAATAGCGACGAACCACGCCAGCTTGCGCATACCTGACGAGTGCTCACGCTTCGAGCTTGTCAATGATAGCCCGCCGAAGCATCGATCTTACCCCTGAACACCCAGTATGCGTGGGCGGTATAGACTACGATAATCGGGATCAAGACCGACGCGCCCACGAGAAGGAATTTAAGACTGCTATCCGGTCCGGCGGCCTGCCAGATCGTCACGGTTGGCGGCACGATATTCGGATAGAAGCTGATGATGATTCCGATATAGCAGAGAATAAAAAGCACATTGGAGCATATAAACGGTTGGGCTTCCGCCTTGCGCCGCAACCCAAGGAACAGGGCGATTCCTGCGGCCAGTACCAGCAGGGGTACCGGCGCCACGTACATGATCGCCGGCCATCCGAACCAGCGCTCCATGTACTCGGGAAGCAGCATTGGGGTCCACAGGCTGAAAATCCCAATGAATGCCAGCGTGCCCCAGCCGGCGTACCAGGCAATTCGACGGGACAGTTCCTGCAAAGCCCCTTCGGTCTTGAGTATCAGCCAGGTGGAGCCCAACAGCATGTAACCCACTACCATGGCCAGCCCAGTCACCAGGCTGAATGGTGTCAGCCAGTCCCACCATCCACCGCCATAGGCTCGACCATCCACTTCAATACCCTGCACCAGCGCACCCAGCATGATGCCCTGGGCAACGGTGGCGATCAGAGACCCGGCGGTAAACGAGATGTTCCAGACGAACTTGCCCCTTACGGTACGCCAACGGTACTCGAATGCCACGCCTCTCAGGATGAGCCCCAGGAGCATCGCGATCATGGGCGCGTACAATGCCGGCAGGATAATCGCATAGGCCAGCGGGAAGACGGCAAACAATCCACCGCCTCCCAAGACCAGCCAGGTTTCATTACCGTCCCACACCGGGGCTACCGAGTTCATGGCGATGTCCTGCTCTGCCTCGCCACCGAGCCAGGGAAATAAAATTCCGATGCCCAGGTCAAAACCGTCAAGCAGCAGGTAGGCAAGTACGGCGAAACCAATCAATCCGGCCCAGATCAGGGGGTAATCGAGACTCATGAGCTTGCTCCCGTATTGTCCGACCCTGGCCCGCCGCGGGCGCGTAATTTCCCCGGAGTCATGGACATGGCAGCGGCCCGGGTTGGCAGCAATGCATCCGGCCCCAGGTCACCGCTGATGGGTGTTTTACCCATCATACGCAGCAGATAAAACGTCCCCGCGCCAAAGACCAGCAGATACACAACGATGAAGGCCGCCAGGGAGGCGCCAACGGCCGGTGCTTCCAATGGAGATACCGAGTCCGCGGTCCTGAGAAGCCCGTACACGGTATAGGGTTGTCGACCCACTTCCGTGACCACCCAGCCGCAAATCACCGCGATTAATCCTGCTGGTCCCATCAATATCGCTGCCCGTTTCAACCACGGGGAGTCATACAGTCGACCCCTCATCCGTAACAGCAAACTCGCCAGGCCCAGTCCCACCATGCCAAAGCCCATCGCCACCATGATCCTGAAGCTCCAGAAAACCATAGGGACATTGGGCCAGTCTTCCCGGGGCCATTCTTCCAGGCCCTTTACCTCTCCATCGATATCATGGGTAAGGATCAAACTTCCCAGCTTGGGTATTTCCAGCGCATAACGAACCTCTCCGGCTTCCTGGTCCGGCAGTCCAATCAGGATCAGGGGTGCACCGCGCTGTGTTTCGAAATGTCCTTCCATGGCAGCGACCTTGGCCGGTTGGTGTTCCAGGGTATTCAAACCGTGCATGTCTCCAGCCAGGATTTGCAGGGGGGCGACAATCACCGCCATCCACATGGCCATTGAAAACATCAGCCTTGCCAGTGGATTCGTGTTGTCGCGTAACAAATGCCAGGCGCCGGTCGCCCCGACGATGAATGCGGTGGTCAGGTAAGCGGCGAGAACCATGTGAACCAGGC
>JBFFTZ010000095.1:0-8410 GCA_041571575.1 Gammaproteobacteria bacterium
CAGGTCCTCGGTGCTTCCGTTACCGCGTTCCAGGCGCATGCGCTGGTTCGGATGCAGGGGCGTGAGGTTCTCGAACAGCACCTTGTTGCGGGCTGCCTCGGGCGACTCCATGTTGATCTCGCCAACCTTCAGCAGGGCGAAGTAACGCTCGCCTTCTTTCGGGGGTCGGATCAGGCCGGAGACGGTATCGCCGGTACGCAGGTTGAAGCGGCGAATCTGGCTGGGGGACACATAAATGTCATCCGGTCCGGCCAGGTACGAGCCTTCTGCCGAACGCAGGAAGCCGAAGCCGTCCTGCAGGATTTCCAGCACGCCGTCACCGTATATGTCTTCGCCGTTGGCCGCGTGGGCCGTCAGCATGGAAAAGATGATGTCCTGCTTGCGCGACCGGGCCTGGTCTTCCAGTCCCAGCGACCGGGCCATCTCGACCAATTCCCCGATGGGCTTGGTCTTCAGGTCAGTCAGGTTCATTATCTTCTTGGTTTGCGCCAACTCTTCGCTGGAGATCGTCTCCAACTCTGACGGATCGTCAGGAATATGGTTGGGGCGTCTACCGCCACTGCTGTTACCACCACTGCTGCGGCGAGGCCGCTTTTTCTTCACATTGGGATTGCCGGTGGCGGGTCCGCGGCCTTCAGCAGACTTGGTGCCACGGCCGCGTGGGGAATTGCCTAGGTAGCCTCTCACAAGTTTGTATCCAGAAATTCTTTGAGTTGGGCTTTGGAAAGCGCGCCCACCTTCTGCGCTTGAACCTGGCCGTCTTTAAACAGCAACAGGGTAGGAATTCCGCGAATACCGAACTTCGGCGCGGTGGCCGGATTCTCATCAATATTCAGCTTGGCGATTTTCAGCCGACCCTCGTAGTCACCAACAACCTCATCAAGGATCGGGGCGATCATTTTGCAAGGTCCGCACCACTCGGCCCAGAAATCCAGTAGCACTGGTAGCTCTGATTTGATGATGTCTTGTTCGAATTGTGCATCAGTCGTATGCACGATTTTGTCGCTCACTTGCAACTCCTTCCGGAAACAACCGTTTGAATATTGGGATGATTTATAACTCGGGGTTGAACTTAGTAGCGGGCTCGATGCCGTTTTAAGATGTGACGCGGACTGACCTATCAGGCACAATGTCGCAATTATCTCGCGCTCTAGTCGCTCGTGAATCTACAAGAGGAACTCGGTAGAGGGCGGCAAGAGGTAGCGTGAGCCGCGGTGTTGGTCACTATTTTGACCTCTCACCCCCAGACAATGCAAGTTTTTCCTGCCACGTATTTTCCGCAAGGCAGGAATCAAGGACGTATCCGTTATATGACAAACAGCCATTTAAGTGACGTGACATTCGACAGCCTGAACCTGCCAGAGCAACTGGTCCGGGGAATTCGGGATGCCGGATTCGTCCAATGCACTCCCATCCAGGCAGAGACCCTGCCCCTTGCGCTCAGCGGTAAAGACGTGGCCGGCCAGGCCCAGACGGGCACCGGCAAGACCGCAGCGTTCCTGCTGGCCATGTACAACCGGCTGCTGACTGAACCGGCCCCCGAGAAGGGCATGCCCAATGATCCGCGGGCCATTCTCATCGCACCGACCCGTGAGCTGGCGGTGCAGATCGAAAAAGACGCCGTGGTACTGGGCGCGCACACGGGCCTGAAGCTGGGCGTGGTGTACGGCGGCACCGGCTACGACAGTCAGCGCCAGATGCTGGCCGATGGCGTGGATGTGCTGGTGGGTACCCCCGGCCGAATCATCGATTACTACAAGCAGAAAGTGTACGGCCTGGAGCGCATTCAGGTGATGGTGCTGGATGAAGCAGACCGGATGTTTGACCTGGGCTTCATCAAGGACATTCGCTTTGTCCTGCGGCGCCTGCCTCCCGCTGACAAGCGCCTCTCCATGTTGTTCTCGGCCACCCTGGGCCAACGCGTGCTGGAACTGGCCTATGAGCACATGAACAGCCCGGAATTGGTGCAGATCGAATCTGAAACCGTGACCGCTGACCGGGTCACCCAGGTGCTGTACTACCCTTCAAACGAGGAAAAACTGCCCCTGTTAATCGGCCTGTTGCGCAGCAAAGCCACCACCAGAACCATGGTGTTTGTGAACACCAAGCGTGCGGCGGAACGCGTTGAGGCCTACCTCACGGTCAATGGCATCGATGCCAAGGCGATTTCCGGTGACGTACCGCAGAAAAAGCGCATGGCCATGTTAAAGAGATTCCAGGAAGGTGATCTACCGGTATTGATCGGCACCGATGTCGCCTCTCGCGGACTGCATATTCCCGGCGTGAGCCACGTCGTGAACTACGACCTGCCCCAGGACTGCGAGGATTACGTGCACCGGATTGGCCGCACCGCCCGTGCAGGCGAAAAAGGCGATGCGATCAGCTTTGGCTGTGAGCAGTATGTTTTCTCGCTTCCGGACATCGAGAAGTACATTGGTCAGTCGATTCCGGTGGAACCGGTTCCCAGGGAAATACTCCCGGAAACCCTGGTCAAACCAGGCCCCGAGCACTTCCCCCAGCGCAAACCCCGCCCCGGCGGCCCGCGTAGCGGTGGCGGCGGAGGTCGCGGTGGTCCCAGGAAATCCGGCGGCGGCTCCGGCGGTCGCGGAAGGCGCCGCTAGATAAGAACCTGCCCTGGTTCACTCTCGAATCAGGGCTCGATCAACTCGACGACTGAATCGACCTGCTCAAACCCCTCAATCTCCCGGGTGGGCCCGTCAATTTCCGGCCGCCGAATGGCAACCAGCTGACCCATCCCGAATCGCCTTGCGGATTCCAGCACGGCAATGCTGTCATCCACCAGCAGTGTCCGGGTTGCAATGAACGGCTCCGCCTCCTGCAGTCGTCGCCAGAATTCCGGATCCTCTTTTGGCAGCCCGAAATCATGAGAGCTGTGTACCGCATCGAAGTGGGTGTGTAGCGCGGTGCGCTCCATTTTTACCAGCAGGCTATCCCGGTGTGCATTGGTCACCAGCACCAGGCGCTTACCCACCCGACGCACTGATTCAAGAAATCGGGGAACATCCGGCAGCACCCTTATTCGATGCTGGATATCTCGCTTCATTGCAGTGACATCCATCTCCAGCCGGCCCCGCCAGTAATCCAGGCAATACCACTGCAAAGTGCCCTGGCGTTCCAGGTACCAGCCCTCCAGGCGCGCCCTGGCCTCCTCCACGGAGACGCCATGGTGCTCGCTGTAACGCTCGGGAACGTAGGCCCGCCAGAAATAATTATCGAAGCCCAGGTCCAGCAAGGTGCCGTCCATATCCAGGAGGACCACGTCCACATCCTGCCAAATCACCGGTCTGGTGTTAGTTGTTTCCATAGCCACGTATCATACTACGCACTGCACGCCCGCCGGCGAGCCCGGCCACAACCCCAGGTACCCAATGAACGAGCTGACCCCCTTGATCCCCACCCTGCTTGAGATTGTCCGGGATGCCGGCAAGGCCATCATGGAGGTCTATGGGTCGGACTTCGACGTTCAATCCAAGCAAGACAAGTCACCGGTCACCGCCGCCGACATGGCCGCCCACCGGATCATCGTGGCGCGCCTGCCCGGACTGCTTCCCGGTGTGCCGGTACTGTCCGAGGAATCGGGTCTGCCGGATTTTTCAGAACGGGGCAGCTGGAAGCGCTACTGGCTGGTGGACCCCCTGGATGGCACCAAGGAATTCATCAAGCGAAATGGTGAGTTCACGGTGAACATCGCACTGATCGACAATCACACGCCCATCCTTGGCGTGGTTGGCGTACCCGCCCAGAAAATCGAATTCCATGGCGGGCCGGGCCTGGGCGCGTTTCGCTGCCAGGCGGGCGGACCCACCACACCCATCAGCGTCTGCAAGCCTGCCCGGAACCCGGTTCGAGTGGTGGGTAGCCGGTCACACGCCAGCGAGGCGGTGAACGCCTACCTGGACCGACTGGGCGAGCACGAGATGGTGCCCATGGGCAGCTCTCTCAAGCTGTGCGTTATCGCCGAGGGCAAGGCCGACATATATCCGCGCCTGGGTCCGACCTCTGAATGGGACACCGCCGCGGCCCACGCCGTCGTACTGGGCGCCGGGGGACAAGTGGTGGACTGCGATGGCAACCCGCTGCGGTACAACGCCGAGGAAGACATCCTCAACCCCTGGTTCCTGGTTTACGGCGATGGCGACCGGAACTGGACCGGGTACGTGGCCCCGTGACAGTCTCGGAAATTGGATTCCTGGGAATCCTGATTATCTTCGGCGCCGGGGGCTGGTACCGCATCATGGAGTCCCGGGAACGGGCGAATCTGGTGGTCGCTGCGACCTGCCGCAAAGCCGGCCTGCAACTGCTGGACGGGACGGTTTCATTCGGCGGTTTGCGCATCACCCGGGACCACCAGGGCCATCTGGTCCTGGAACGGACCTATAACTTTGACTACAGCGCGGACGGATTTGCCCGCAAACAGGGCTTTATAATCCTGCGCCGTGGCCATGTTCACAGCATTGGACTGGCTCCGGAAGACTCAGATCAGCCAGAAATTCACTAAAAACCCTTGGCAGCAGAGGGTCCGCTTGACTAAGCTAGGCAGAGTAACTGGATGCCACCATGCATACACACAGCACGGACATGACCGACAAAGTCGATACCAAGTCATTTGAGAAGCTGGACAAGCTCCGGGCCCTGCGATTGGAACATCGCGACCTGGACGATGTGATAGACCGTCTTGCACTGGATCCCGCCGTGGACCAACTTCAGCTCAAGCGCCTGAAGAAACGCAAGTTGTGCCTCAAGGACCAGATCTCTCACCTGGAAAGCGACATGATTCCGGACCTCAACGCCTGAGCGTTGTGGACGGGACCCCTCCTTCGCCACCCTCCCCAAAGGAGCGACGGCTACCGTACGCCCTGCCCGCCCCCCTGGAAAAAGCTATCGAGGAACGCTTTGTTCGTGCCTCGGGTCCGGGCGGTCAACACGTCAACAAGACCGCCTCTGCAGTACAACTTCGCTTCGCCGTCCATAGTGCAGGTTTGCCGGCAGAGGTCGCACGCAAGCTGATCAACCTGGCAGGAAGTCGCGCCGACAGCGAAGGCGTGATCACCATCTTCGCACAACGCCATCGCAGCCAGGAACGTAACCGGGAAGACGCCCGGGTAAGATTAATGGAATTGATTGAACAGGCACGTCACAGGCCGGCCCGGCGCATCCCCACCAAGACGCCCTACTCGGCCAAGCGCAAACGCCTGGACAGCAAGCGACAGCAGTCGAAAATAAAATCCTTGAGGGGGAAACCGTCGTCTGAGGACTAGGCCTGGGTCACCTGGCGCACCGCATGGCGAATCTCGTCGCTCAATAGCACGCGAGAGTATTTATCCAGTTTTTCAACCACGTCATCGAACTCGAGTCGACCATCTGGCCCGGTATGAATAACACCCTGGGCCTTGAGCCGGCGGATGAAATTCCGGAACAGGCTGCGATCAAAGAACTCAGGGGAATCCAGCCCGAACAGCACGGAAAGCCGCTCGGCCATCAACTGTGATTCTTCCTCCAGGGCCTTTTCAGTGATCGCCCCGCTGCCGTGACGCTCAAGCAGTGCGATCACCACGTAGTAACGTTCGATAGCCTGGTCCGTGACTTTGGATAGCAGGCCCAGTCTCACGTGACCGCTTCCGCTGTCCTTGCGGGAATAACGATTGTTAAACCGTCCCCTGGCCAACAAGCCGTGGCGGCACATGACATTCACGGTGTGCTGTACCCGGTCAGCAATCTCTTCCTCGGACCAGCGGATGAACAATTCGGCCTTGAGATACGGATAGATGACGGCAACAACCTGGGAAATCAGGTTGGTGGTCATGCGTTCATTGCGCAGGAAACAGCTGGCGATGAGTGATGGCAGCGCCATCAGGTGCAGGACATTGTTGCGGAAATAAGTGCCCATGACGCTTTGCTGTTCCGTCATGGTAATCATGTCGCCCAGCTTGTTGGTCCGTCTCTGAACCACGCCGAGTTTTTCGCAGTAGGTGATCATTTCTGCAGCAGCCATCCCGGTCACGGTGACCCGGTCCGAGTAATCCAGGTCCCTGAGCAACTTCGCATACAGTTCCAGTTGGGTAATCAACTGGCTCTCCAGCATGGATTGCCGGGGCGTGGACAGCATCACCAGGGTAATCAGGTTAACCGGGCCTACTGCCGCGGCGCCGTTCACCCGACACAAAATTTCTTCACCCAGGTCATCAATAATCGGCCCCAGCCAGCGGGGACGACCGTCTTCATCGATCTCCTTTTCACGCCAGTCAGGCTGGCCCTTGTTCAGGAACTGCTCCAGGGGAAGAGGTTCGCCGAAGTTCACAAATACGCTGCCGAATTTCTCCCGCAGGGTGGGCAAAAAGCGGAACAAATCCAGGACGGATTCTTTCTTCTTGGGCTTGCCGCTGAGCTCGGCGATGTAGGTATTGCCTTCCATCACCCGCTCGTAGCCAAAGTAAACCGGTACGAAGACCAGCGGGCGGCGGCGATTATTCATGAAGCTGGTGACTGTCATGCTCAGCATGCCGGGACGGGGCTCAAGTAACCGGCCGGTGCGGCTGCGACCACCCTCGATGAAATACTCGATGGCCACGCCCTTGTTCAGATTCATTCCCAGGTATTGCTGGAACACGGCCGAATACAGTTGGTTGCCGCGGAAGCTGCGACGCAGGAAAAACGCACCGCCCCCGCGCAAAAACTGACCCAGGACCGGCAGATTCAGATTGATACCGGCAGCGATATGCGGCGCGACCAGTCCGCGTACGTACAGCACATAGGAGAGCAAAAGGTAGTCCACGTGCGAGCGGTGACAGGGTACGTATATAACTTCATTTCCCTTGGCCGCCTCACGCATCTATTCGAAGTGATTCACCTCGATACCATCGTAGAGTTTTTGCCAGAGCCAGGTAAGCATTCTCGCCGACACGGCCACCACCGCGGTGGAGAAGTTGGCGGCAATTTCATTGGCGTAACTGCGCGCCCTGGAGGTCGCCTTGTAGCGATCAAGGCGCGCAGACTGCATCTCGCGATCAATGGCCTGGCGAACATTTCGGCTCTTCAGCAACTTGTTGACCATGGTCCGACGATGAGACAGGTCGGGGCCGATGGTAGCGACTCGCTGCAGCCTGAAATGCACTCGCAGTACACGGGCCACTTTGCGAACACTCCGGGGTTCACCCAGGTTCTCTTCCACTACCTGCTTCAGGTGTATGGGCGCGGCGACTTCCACCAGGACATTTCGTCCGTGTAGCAAAATGACGAAGAACTTTCTCAGCGAACCGGTAGCGGCCCACCCTTCGGAGAACAGGGTCCTGATAAAGCCCTGCTCCCGGTCCGGTGCACGACCCCAGAAGATCGAAACCGGCACGATCCGAACATCCAGGGAACGGTCCGCCTCCACTGCGCCGATCATTTTCCCAAGCAGCTTTGAAGGTGCGGCGCTTTCACGCCGGCGAGACAACCCGCGTTTTCCGCGCACATAGCAAACAGATCTGTTCTGCTGGTAGCCACGTAACTTTATCGCGTCCCGGGGTCGGGGAAGACCTTGTTCGCGACACACCCTGTCTAATACGAGCAAGTCTGAAAAGCTTGATTTTTCAAGCACATAGCAAATAGGAACCTGGGAGGGCCCCAGGGTCTTGGAGACTCTGTCAGAGACAACATTCACGCGCAGCAGGGGATTTATCAGGCGACGTGATATGCCAAACAAAAATTTATCTAGACCCAACCAATTCATGACCAGGATTCCGTTTAGCGTCAGACTGCCAGGCGACCGGTCACAATCAGGTGACGATCACTGACTTCGACAACTGACAAGCCATCCAGGCCCGCCTCCTCAAGCTGCAACTCGATCTCGGACGGGGTGAACGCGGCCAGCAGCGAATTATAAAAATCCACCTGCAGGACCTCGGGTTCACTACCTGCGTAGGTCGCCACGATTTCCCGGGCGTGCTCTTCATCCCGGCTACGTTTCAGATCCATGATAAGCACTGATGCCCCGGGACGGCCAAGTTCACGCACCGCACTCCACATGACCTGGGGTTCGTGCAGGTGATGCAGCAGGCTATTGCTGATTACCGCATCGTACTGGCCAACAGCCAGTTCAACACCAGGGAAAATGCCGTGCACCAGTCGCACGCGGGTACCGGGCTCGCCTGCGGCGGCCAGGGCCGGGCGGCCAAAACTCAGCATGGCGGCGGAACCGTCCACACCGTCCATATGCAGGGAGTCGTAACGCCTGGCCATGCGCAGTGCGATGTCACCCGGGCCACAGCCCATGTCTACCGCCCGCACACCATCGAAATCCGGGAAATGCTCTTGAAACAAGTCCACGAAGAGCGTGTTGGATTCGGAAAAATCCGCCTCGGCGTATGCATTGGCCTGTTCTTCGTCTTCCATGAGTTCAGGCTCAAGA
>JBFFTZ010000096.1:0-8400 GCA_041571575.1 Gammaproteobacteria bacterium
AAAAAGCGTGGGGGCGCCTGGATGGACGACTGCATCAACCGCAATGGTATGAAGTCACCGCCCCAACAACCCGTTGCCCACCTGGTCTGTAATTTCTCACCACCCACGGCATCCCATCCGTCCTTGCTGACCCATGACGAGGTCGTGACCCTGTTTCACGAGTTTGGCCACACCCTTCACCACTTGCTCACCACCGTGGATGTTCCCGGTGTAGCGGGCATTCACGGCGTGCCCTGGGATGCCGTGGAGCTTCCCAGCCAGTTCATGGAAAATTTCGCCTGGCAGGAAGAGTCGCTACCCTTAATTTCCAGTCATTACCAAACGGGGGCGCCGCTGCCGCATGATCTGTTCCTGCGCCTCAAGGGATCCAGACAGTTCCTGGGCGCCATGCAGATGATTCGTCAGCTGGAGTTCGCCTTGTTCGATATGCGCCTGCATAGCGAATTCGACCCAGAACGAGGAGGGCGGGTGCTGGAGATTTTGCAGCAAATTCGTGACGAGGTCTCCGTTATAACAGCGCCGGACTTTAACCGTTTCTCGCACAGCTTTTCGCACATCTTCGCGGGTGGCTATGCCGCCGGGTACTACAGCTACAAATGGGCGGAGGTGCTTGCTGCAGACGCTTTCTCGGCATTCGAAGAGCAGGGAATCTTCAACCCGGAGGTGGCGGATCGCATGCGTTCACGTATCCTGTCGGTTGGCGGAAGTGTGGATGCAATGGAGGCCTTCGTGGCCTTTCGAGGCCGCGCTCCGAGCCTTGAGCCCCTGTTGCGGCATGCCGGCATTGAGCCCGAACCTGCCGCGGCCTGAACGCCAGATATAAGGAATCTTGTTTTGCAGATTGCCACCTGGAACGTTAACTCGATTCGTGTCCGCCTGCCCCAGGTGCTGGAGTGGCTGGAAGGGGCGAGTCCCGACATCATCGGCCTCCAGGAAATCAAGCTCGTTACTGAAGAATTCCCGGCCGAGGCGTTTCAGGAAATCGGATATAAGGTGGTGGCCAACGGCCAAAAAACGTATAACGGCGTGGCCCTGCTGAGCAAGACACCGGCGACCGATATCATCACCGATATGCCCAATCTCGATGACCCCCAACGGCGGGTTGTAGCAGCCACCGTGGGCGGAGTCCGGGTGATTAATCTTTACGTTCCCAACGGCCAGGCCCTGGATTCCGACAAGTTCGTATACAAGATGGGCTGGCTCAAAGCACTGCACGAATGGCTGGGTGAAGAACTACGGACCCATGAGAAGCTGGTCGTGATGGGCGACTTTAATATCGCCCCTGAGGACCGGGACGTTCATGACCCGGCTGCCTGGGAAGGCTCGGTCCACGTTAGCCCGGCAGAGCGCGAGGCCTTGCGGGGGCTGGTGGGACTCGGACTGAGCGACTCATTCCGCCTGTTCGACCAGCCGGATGCATCCTACAGCTGGTGGGATTACCGCCGGGGCGCCTTTCGGCGAAACGCCGGCCTGCGAATTGACCTGATTCTGGCGAGCAAGGCCCTGGCCGAGACATGCACCGGGTGCGCCACGGATGTTGAACCCCGCAGCTGGGAGCGCCCCTCGGACCATGCGCCCGTCATCGCCACCTTCGAGGCCTGAGGGATCAGTAGGGAAGGCCTTATGCAGCAGCAGAACCTCACCGGCGTGAAACGGCTTATAGCAGCAACCTCAAATTCCCGGAAAGGATTCAGGGCCGCCTGGAAGCACGAGGAGGCCTTTCGACAGGAGCTTGTCCTGGTGCTGATCGCATCACCCCTGGCGCTGCTTCTCGGCAATACCTGGATAGAGCGGGTGCTTTTGCTTACCAGCGTATTGCAGATCCTGATAGTCGAGCTGCTCAACACAGGCATTGAAGTCGTGGTCGACAGGATAAGTCCGGATCACCACGAACTCTCTGGCCGGGCCAAGGACGTTGCTTCTGCTGCGGTGTTTGTTTCCCTGGTGCTGGCCGCAAGCACCTGGGCCCTGATTCTGCTTCCCCGCTGGCTGTAAAGCCGTCCGCCAGGCCGAAAATCCCCTTTTTGATCGAAAAAAGGTGATCTACATCACAAAACACGCTGTATTTATGGTGTCTTTTCACCCTTTTTCATAGACTTAGTCGATGAGTAGCCACCCACATAACGACCCGCGGCGCTGGGATAACACCCTGGCGCGTCGGCGAAATGACTACGATGTCACCGATACCGTCAGAGTCAGCTCGCCGTCAGAGGTCTGTCAGGCGGTCTACGAGATCTTCATGGATCTTTACCCCGAAGCCTCTTTCAAGCCATTGAGCAAAGCCTTCCTGGACTTCCAGAGGCTGTTCAGCGGTGAATACCCGGGTTATATGGGCTGCGACACCGTCTACCACGATATCCAGCACACCATGGATATGACCCTTGCCAACGCCCGCCTAATCGCCGGTTACGAACGCTCGGTCCCGTTACGGGACCAGATAGGTCCGCGCAGGTTTATCGTTTCCCTTGTGACGGCCCTGTTTCATGATTCAGGCTATATCCGGCATGAGAGCGAAACCGGGGTCGATAACGGCGCCGAGCTTACGGCAAGCCATGTAAGCAGGGGCGCGGAATTTCTCTCCCAGTACCTGCCAACCCTGGGGCTGGGCGACGCGTCCGATGTTGCCGCCAACATGGTGCATTACAGCGGCTACGAAATGCCGCCGGAACACATCATGCTCAAAGAGCCCAAGGACCGGCTGGTGGGCTTTATGCTGGGCACGTCTGACTTGATGGCACAAATGGCCGATCGCTGCTACCTGGAAAAATGCCGGGACCGGCTGTATTCGGAATTTGTACTGGCGGGAATTGCAGTAAGCAAGGACCAGCAGGGCAGGGCAAGGGTGAATTATTCTTCAGGCGACGACCTGGTAAATAAGACCCGGGATTTCTATTACAGCCAGGTTCGCAAGCGGCTGGACGATAGTTTCTGTGCCGTTCACGAATATTTTTCAGGGTTCTTTGACGGCAGCAATCCCTACCAGGCCGCCATAGACAAGAGCATTGGGTACCTGAACAAGGCCGCCAGTGAGAACGCCGACCTGGAACTGCGCCGCCAGCCCCCGGTATTTACCTCGGTAAATGACTCTCTGGATACCGTTCGCACCCTGGTACAGCGTCGACTGGATACCTAGAGAACGCCCCCAAGGCGCCGCCTTTCCCTATGGCCGTGCAGGGAACCGCTTTACGATTTTTTCCACCGCCCGTTGCATCATTGCGTTTTTTTCCTCGGCCGACCGATCCTGGTGCAACTCGCTTTCCGCGATACCCTGCCACAACACGCGATTCGTAACCGCATCCCGCGCCTCGATGATCAGGGCGCCCTCCGTGTATTCCATGATGTAGGTGGTGTTGGCTTTCTTGTTGTAGGTGGCTTCATCAATATTCTGGCTACCCCATGCTGTCCCCGCACCGGGCCCGGTGTTCATCACCCTCTCGTCCAGGCGCTTCTCAATTGCCACCTGGTAGGAGATCAGGAACTCCGCCTCTTCCGGCCGGACAAACTGGTAACCCCGCTTCTCGAAATTCTCGGTGATCGCGCGACGAACTGCCTCATCGCTGCTGGCGCTGGCGCCGGTTGCCTGGGGATCAATATTCGACCCAACCCCGGCCCAGCTGAAATGCTCCAGGGTCGAAAAATCAAAGCTCTTGTCCTGCTCGGACCTCACCGCCAGCGAACTACACGCCGTGGTGGCCAGGGCCAGGAGAAGAATCGCGATCCATGGTGCGCGCATGGGATGTCCTTAATGGTTTAAGAAGTGCCAAGGGGTCAAGTCTACTCCAGCCTGATTGGTGGTGCAGGCCCCTGTTGTTGATCTAGTGCCTGTCGTCCGGCAATACCAGGCTGCGAATATGCGCGGGCATTTCCACTCCAGGCAAATTCGCCGGATCCGGGATGGCCGGCCCCATGCTCTGCCTCAAGGGAACCACGCCTGCCCAGATCGGCAGTTCATAGTCCGCCTTGTTGTCCGAAGGATCGCCATCCCGAACCTTGGCGGAGCCTTCATCTATGGCCATTCTCAGGACCGTCGTGGTATTAAGTTCCTTGTCCGTAACCGGCCGAAGCTCATCCCACCTGCCGGGGAACAAGTGATCCACCATGACCTTCAACTGCTCAAGCTTGGCTGGCCCGGTTACCTCCTCGACCTGGCCGAACAGCATGGCCGAACGGTAATTCATGGAGTGGTTAAAGGCGGACCTTGCCAGTACGAAGCCATCCACATGGGTCACGGTCAGGCAGGCCGGATGGCCTGTCGCCTGTTTCAGAAACCGGCTGACCGAGGAACCGTGCCAGTAGACATGATCGCCCGAGCGCCAGAAAAGGGTAGGGGTGCAGTATGGATGCCCATCGATGGTATAGGCGACATGGCACATGAAGCCTGCATCCAGGATCGCATTCACGGCCTGTCGGTCGTAAATCCCCCGTTCCTTCATACGCCTTACTTCAGAGCGCTCGGTCTTCTTCAAATCATTCATTCTACGTATTCCCATTGTGCGTATCGTGGTTGTCACTCGTCGGATGATGCGACAGCCCGGATGCCCACCGCAAGATTGGCCCGGCTCCTCAAAGCGAGTAAACGGACAAGTCGGCTCAGAAGAAATGCGCGCTGACGCGGGCCTTTTACGAACGGCCGGAGTACAAGGCGGAAGCGGCATTAAAGGATTTTTTCGCGCAAGGTGATGACAAAATCCAGCATTCCCGGGTCTTTTAGCCCGGCCCAGGCAAGACTCGGTGATGACCCAGGCCCACGGCAGTTCTTGCCAGCGACTAAAAATGCTGCGTTTTCAAAAATATTGATCTATTAAATAGTGCAGCAATTGATTAATTCTGTGGACGCCGTCATTTATTCATAACCTACTGATATTTGTCCCGTTTCTGGTTTTTGCGATCAAGATGGTTAAAATGCCTGCTTATTTCTGCAGCATAGTTTCGGCAAAAAAATGAAATGAAGTTATATGGGTCGACCCTTCGTCCCGGGCACACAGAAGTAAAGGCTCTCCAGCGGTTTATGCCGAAATGCGACGCCCTCCCCGGAAGATTGCCCGGGTGGCGAGGCAGGCATCTTCGCCTGCTTGCCGCGTTGCCGCCCAACGGTGATGCCGAAAATCTGAAAAAGACCCTTGAGCATATGGTGGCGCTGGCCCTTATCGAATCAGTGTGCATGTATTCAGCAGCGAAGATCTTTATGTAACTCTCGCCAAGCGAACCGGTAATAACGCCGTGCTGTTCCTGCAATTCACGCCGCCGGCGGTTGAGGAGCAGGAAGAGTTTTTCGAAATGACTGAGCGCATGGCCAAGCTGATTCCGGATGTGATCTATGTACACAACTCAAAAGCCGTGTCACTGCTGGCTTAGTCGTACCGGAGGCGCCTGGCAGATTACCGCGGGGTGTTTTCCATGCTGCTGGGGCCGGCAAGCTCGGTTTACTCGTCTTCGGTACGCGCTTCCAGGCTCAGCACCTCTGCGTCACAGCTTTCTACGCACAGGATAATAGGCCGGCAGCAAACACTGCAGTCCTCCGTGTATTCCTGGGAGTCTACCGAGCAGTCTATGAGCACCTCGATCTGCTCACCGCAGTACGGGCACTGGAGACTCTGTGCTTGCAGGCCCTGGGCCGATGCCATCATCAGTTCTCTTTCGCTGGCAGCTGTGTTCCCGGGGCAGGGGCCCCGGGGAAAGAAGGTTAGGGGAATTCGACTCAGACACCGCTTTTCGAATTCATTGCCGGTCTCCCCCTATTGTCAGGGCTTGAATGCCTCCACATCCCCGGGCCGCCTCAGCATCTTGTTAACCTCATCAAGATGCAGCTCCTCGGCCACGATCATTTCCCTGGCGTATTCTTCCAGCAATACTGACACGCCGCCGTCGACCAGCTTGAGCAACTTGTAGTAAGCATTGAGCGCGGTCTGTTCGTGTTCCAGACTCTCGCGAAGGATGTCGCCGATGTCATGCTTTTCGGTCTCCAGAAGAGCGCCGATATTGAGCGAGGGATGGCCGCCCAGGAGTGTCACCATTTCTCCGGCCCTGTGGGCATGCGCCAGGCCCTCGGTGGCGTTGCTGTTCATCCAGCTGACGATGGGAATGCGGTTATAGCCATACACCATCAAGGCGTAATGCGTGTACCGCACGACCCCCGCCAGTTCCAATTCCATGATTTCATTGAGAATTTTGACCGCTTTCTTTGTGTGGGCAGCGTCCATTGACAGGTCCTCCAAATATTCTTGTACGAGTTTCAGGCGGGCCTCCACCTGTTGGCTACTTTACTCTCCAAGTCTCAGTACTGCACCTGAAGAGCAAAAAATTAGTTAAACGAACCGCGCATGGCCTGTAACCCCGGTTTTAAAGCCTGGCTACCGCTCCTTGTAAGACTCTTCCAGGATGTTCTTTTCCTTCAGGGTCCTGATGAGTTTCTCCACCCGTACAAATGCAGCCAGGCCGAATATGAATCCCAGTACGCCCAATGCTTCCACGGCGCCTCTCCCTGTTGTCGTGTTGAGTTATCGGAATTTGCGGTTCGCGTTCCTAATTTTACCCTATTCAGCCAATCTCACTGAATGCTCTTCGGGATCGAATGAGCGAAAGCGAGTCGCGGGACAGGGCATGGGGCGAGTATTCAGCCCAGCAGGAAACGCCTGACGACCAGGGACCACAGGACAATAGAGAGGAAAAGCCACCAGGAAACAAGGCGCTTTATCCAGACATTATTTGTGAATATCAGCAAGATGGCGCACACCGCATAGTGCAGGACGAAAGGCAGGTAGTACCAGGGCTGAAACAGCAGGTCACGCATCCATGTCTGGATGATATCCAATGCCACCACGACCAGAAGAGCGCCGCCAAACCATCTATGCTCATCGCCGGCGCGCTGCGCACCGTTGGAGTCCGGGGGAAACAGCGAAACGGCCAGGCCATAGAATGAAATCGCCCAAAGAACGAGCGCCAAAAAGTTCTCGAAGGCCCAGGTCTCACGCGTGTGCCAGTTGTAGAACACCCACCAGTTCAGAATAAGAACGACGAATGTAAACCCCGCCAGGGGTACGTCGATAAAATTCAGCCTGCGGCGGTAAGCCATCAAAAAGACGTTCTGGCACAAGTGTGCCAGACCCAGGCCAATCATGACGGAGACCAGCACTGACAAAAATTCGAACTTGGACATTGGCTATATCTCTATTGCCCTGAGCATGTGCCGCAAAGCATCGCGCAGGCCTGCGCCTGGCATTGTGTATTTGTCAGGCGGAGGTCCTGCCTGGGCCAGCTACTCCACCGTCACCGACTTGGCCAGGTTACGCGGCTGGTCCACGTCGGTGCCCTTGAGCACGGCCACGTGATAGGACAGCAACTGCAAGGGGATGGTGTACAAGATCGGCGCCTGCAGGTGTTCGATGTGATCCGGCATCTCCATCACCGTCACACCAGGCTCGCTCTTCATGCCTGATGCAGGGTCTGCGAAGACAAACAGCTCGCCGCCCCGCGCCCGCACTTCCTGCAGGTTGGATTTCAGCTTTTCCAGCAACTCGTTGTTGGGTGCGACGGTAATAACCGGCATATCGTCATCCACCAGGGCCAGGGGCCCGTGCTTCAGCTCACCGGCAGGGTAGGCCTCGGCATGAATGTAAGAGATTTCCTTTAGCTTCAGCGCGCCTTCCAGGGCAATGGGGAACTGGATTCCGCGCCCCAGGAACAGGGCATGGCTCTTGTCGGCAAAGCGCTCGGCCAACTTGCGTATAGGCCCATCCAGCTCCAGGGCCTTTTCTATCAATGCCGGGATTGCCTGGAGTTGCCGCACCTGCTCGGCCTCGGTCTCAGCGCTGGCGCCGCGGTAACGGGCCAGGGTGACCGCCAGCATCGACAGGGCGGCCAGCTGGGTGGTGAACGCCTTGGTGGAGGCCACGCCAATTTCCGGGCCGGCCCGGGTCATCATGACCAGGTCTGACTCTCGAACCAGCGAACTCTCCGGTACGTTGCAGATTGCCATGCTCGCAAGGTACCCCCTTTCCCTGGCCAGGCGCAGCGCCGCCAGGGTGTCAGCGGTTTCTCCCGACTGGGAAATCGTCACAAACAGGGTGTTGGGCGTCACCACCGGATTGCGGTAGCGGTATTCGCTGGCAATATCCACCCGGCAAGGGATACGGCAGAATTCCTCGATCAGGTAACGGGCCACCATGGCGGCGTGGTAACTGGTGCCGCAGGCGATGATGTCCACATTTTCGATTTTCTCGAAGATGGCCGGGGCCGCGGCGCCAAAGGACTCCGGCAACACCCGTTTCTTGCTGATGCGTTCACTCAGGGTGTTGGCCACGGCGATGGGCTGCTCGTAGATTTCCTTGAGCATGTAGTGCCGGAAGCGGCCACGCTCTACCGCGTCGTTACTCAGCTCGCTCTCGCGGATCGGGCGCTCAA
>JBFFTZ010000097.1:0-8358 GCA_041571575.1 Gammaproteobacteria bacterium
GCGGCGGCGCGCTTGACCGCCTCGCCCATGTCCTTCGAGGGCGTGCCGTCGGGAAGGTGGTGCAGGTAGTGAAACTCGCCTACCGAGGTGAATCCTGCGGCCAGCATCTCCGAATAGGCCTGGCGGGCGATGATGTACATCGCCTCGGGGGTGAGCCGGTTGGCCAGCCGGTACATGTGTTCGCGCCAGTCCCAGAAGCTGTCGGCGACCAGGTTTCGCTCGCCAAAACCGGCCATCGCACGCTGAAAACAATGACTGTGGGCATTGGGCATGCCCGGCAGGGCAAAGTAGCCGGAGCGGTGTTCGTCACCGGCGCCCTCTATTGCAGTGATGAATCCGCTATCATCCACCAGCAGGCGGGCGTTCTCGCGAACACCGTCCGGGGTGAGGATGAAATCAAAGCTCAGTGTCTGTGACATGATTCAAATACTTCCCGGGCCCGGCACGCCGGCACGAATTCACGCGACTAACGGGGGCAGCCTTGTTCGATTTATTAATTACCAATGCCAGATTGTACCCAATGACTGGCGAGCAGGCATTGCCGGCCGCCGAACAGACCCTGGCGGTGACCGACGGGCGGATCGTCGGGGTGGGCGTGACAGGCCCGGCACGCATGACACTGGACGCGAAGGGACGCGCCCTGCTGCCCGGGTTTATTGACTGCCACACCCACACCCTGTGGGCCGGGGATCGCCTGGGTGAGCACCTGATGCGCCTGGCGGGCGCCAGTTACCAAGACATCGCCCGCGCCGGCGGCGGCATACTCTCCACCGTGAAAGCGGTGCGCGAGGCCTCCGAGGACCAGTTGGCCGCCTCCGCCCTGCCCCGTCTGAACACCCTGCTGCGGGAAGGCGTGACCAACGTCGAGATCAAGAGCGGCTATGGTCTGGACACCGAGTCCGAGCTGAAAATGCTGCGCGCCATCGGGCGCCTGGGCGAGATCAGCGGCATCGACATCCACCCCACCTTCCTGGGCGCCCACGCCATCCCTGCCGGGGAGGATGCGGATAGCTACCTGGACCAGGTGGTGAACGAGATGTTGCCGGCCGTGGCCGAACAGGGTCTTGCCGAGGCGGTGGATATTTACGTGGAAAACATCGCCTTTAACGTTGAGCACATGCGCGTCCTGTTCGAGAAGGCCGCCTCCCTGGGCCTGGGTTGCCGGGTCCACGCGGAACAGTTCTCCGACATGGGGGCCTCGGAGATGGCCGCCAACATGGGGGCCTGGTCCTGCGATCACCTGGAACACACGGCAGAGGCCGGCGCCGCCGCCATGGGACGCGCAGGCACCGCAGCGGTGCTCTTGCCCGGTGCGTTTTACTTCCTGAAGGAAACCAAAAAACCCCCGGTGGAGCTGTTCCGTGAACACCAGGTGCCCATGGCCCTGGCCACCGACCTGAACCCGGGCTCATCCCCGGTGGCAAGTTTGCTTACCTGTATCCACATGGCTCCGGTATTCTTCGGGCTGACGCCCAACGAGTGCCTGCTGGGTGTGACCCGTCACGCCGCCCGGGCCCTGGGCAGGTCGGCGGACCTGGGGACGCTGGAAGCGGGCAAGCTGGCCAATTTCTGCCTGTGGGACATTGCTGACCCCCGGGCACTGACGTACCAACTAGGCGGCCTTGCACCCGAGGCCGTATACATTCGAGGACAACGGCATGCCTGAGCTGACACTCACAGGTCACGATTTAACCCTGAAAACGGTGCGGGATTTCGCCGGCGCTCCGAAGGCTGCCGCCCTGGGTGACGATGCCCGCACCAACATGCAGTACTCGGTGGATGCGGTGGCCAAGGCCGTGGCCGCAGGCGAACCCCGTTACGGGATCAACACCGGATTCGGCGCTTTCGCCAACCAGCGCATCTCCGTGGAGCAGGTGCGTGAACTGCAGTACAACCTGGTGCGTTCCCATGCCTGTGGCGTGGGCGCCCCGCTGCCCGCGCACCTGGTAAGGCGCGTCATGCTGCTCAAGGCCAACAGCCTGTCGGTAGGGTTTTCCGGCATTCGTCCGGCGGTGGTGGACACCCTGCTGGCCCTGCTGAATCACGACGTGCTGCCGATCATCCCGGGCAGGGGATCGGTGGGCGCCTCCGGTGACCTGGCGCCCCTGGCACACCTTGCCCTGGCCCTGATCGGTGAAGGCGAGGCCATGCACGGCGGCAAGGAACTGGCCGGCGAGACCTTGCTGGCCGCGGCCAATACCTCGGCAGTGGAGCTGGGCGCCAAGGAAGGACTGGCGCTACTCAACGGCACCCAGGTCAGCGCCGCCCTGGCCATGGAAGGCGCGTTCCGGCTGGACGTGCTGCTGCGCACCGCCATCGTCGCCGGCGCCCTGACCGTGGAAGGACTGGCGGGCAGCTACTCGCCCTTTGATGCCCGGGTCCACGAGGCCCGGCGCCTGCCCGGACAGATCCGGGTGGCGCGATTGTTCCGCCGCATGCTGACCAACAGCGAGATTCACAACTCCCACACCGGCTGCGACCGGGTGCAGGACCCCTACGCCGTGCGCTGCATGCCCCAGGTATTCGGGGCCGTCATGGACACCCTGGAACATGCCGCCCGCACCCTGGAGCTGGAGTGCAACAGCGTCTCGGACAATCCGTTGATCTTCGGTGACGATGTGATCTCGGGTGGTAATTTCCACGCCGAACCCCTGGCGTTTGTCGCCGACTTCATGGGTATTGCCGCCGCCGAGCTGGGCAGCATTTCCGAACGTCGCACCGACCTGTTGGTGCGTCGCGTGAACCCGGGTCTGACCATGTTCCTCACCGAGCAACCCGGCGTGGAGTCGGGCTTCATGATGGCCCATGTGACCGCCGCGGCCCTGGCCTCGGAGAACAAGACCCTGGCCCACCCGGCCAGCGTGGACAGCATTCCCACCTCGGCGGGCCAGGAAGACCACGTAAGCATGGCCCCCTGGGCGGGACACAAGTTGCTGGCCATCTGCGACAACCTGGCCTCCATCCTGGCCATCGAACTGCTGGGCGCGGCCCACGCGATCGACTCGCAGCGTCCGCTGGGCACCACGCCGGAACTCGAAGCGGTGCACGCCATCATTCGTTCGGAAATCAGCCTGAACAAGAAAGACCACCGCCTGGATAAAGACATGGCGGCGGTTACCGCACTGGTGAACAGCGGGATCATCGCCGAGCAACTGCCCGGTGGCAGTCTTATCGGCTGATAGCTTAGGTCAGGGCGCCCTGGGACCGAAAGGTATTCATGGTGACCCAGCCCTGGGGAATCTCCGAGGGCAGCGCTATGCCGGCCGGGTTATCCAGGGCCTGGTTCATGAAATTGGCAATGGTGATGCGGGCAATCTGGGCCTCGGGCAACTGGCGAAACAGCGGCCACACGTGGCACATGCTCTTCCACACCTGGGCATGCACCGACACTCCCTGGAGCGCGGCCTTGCGGGACGCGCCGATGGTGTCCGAAAGCAACATCTCGGTGCTGCCGGCGAACATCAGCAAGGGCGGAAAGCCGGTGAAATCCCCATAGTATGGCGACACCCTCGGATCGGTTGAATCCGTGCCCGGCGGCAGGTAGGAATTGCGGAACAGCATGGTCGCCCGCGGGCTGAACATGGGGTCCCGCTGGCGGTTGGCAATGAACGTAGCGCTGGGGGAGAAACCCTCGGTTACCGCCGATAAGGTCACGGCGCAGGCCGGCATGGGCAACCCTTCCTTGAGCGCCTGTTGCAGGGTGACCAGGGTCAGGCATCCGCCGGCCGAGTCCCCCATGACCACGATGTTCTCCGCGGCGATGCCCTTGTCCAGCAATCCACGGTAGGCGGCCAGGCAGTCCTCCGGGCCAGCCGGGAAGGGATGCTCCGGCGCCAGTCGGTAGTCGGGAAGCCAGGCGGAGGTGCCGATCAGCGAGCACAGGTGTCCCAGGAATGAATGGTAGACCTTGGGTGCGTGGAACATGAAGCCGCCGCCGTGCAGGTACAGCAACGTGCGTTCGGGATGGGCGCCGGGCTGTTCCAGGTAATCGCTGGGCACGCCGCCCAGTTCGCTCTTGTCCATCCTCTGGCCCGGCCAGGGCCTGGACAGCACGCCGCTCAGCCGGTCGATTCTTTGCCGGACCCCGCTCGGGCTGGACTTCTCGTTGATCCGGGGGCGCATCAGGCTGCGTATCAGTCCGTTGAGAAGCCGACTCTTGAAACTTGGCATGCGTTGCGTGTCCTGTGATTGCGTCCAGTTATTCTTTCCTGCCCTGACAGTATATCCCCGCTGGGCCCGGAAGGGGCCTGATCACTGGTCATGGGGCACCTTCTGAGTGCATTATGAGGTGATCGACCACAGGAGATTCCGGGATGAGTAAGGTTGACAGCGAATCAGGTAAAGGCGCTCCCAGAAAAACACGGACCAGTTCCAAAGAGCCCACCGTCCCCCAGGGCCTAGATAGCGAGACTTCCCTGCTCGAATCCGCTGCCCGGTTGACCGGTGGACTGGCCACCGGGGCGATCAAGGAAATGATCAAGCGTAGCGAGGCGTCACTGCGCTGGGGCAGCAACTTGCTGCTGGATTCGCCCCTGCTGAACACCCTGTCGCCGGATCGGCTGGAGGCCATGAAGCAGGCCGGCATGCTGATGCACGACTTGCGCGAGACTGCCGGTCTCACCCTGGAAGACCTGAGCAAGTCCCTGGACATGGCGGACACCTCGCTGCTGCGGGCCGTGGAGAACGGCACCGCCACCCTGTCCTTTGACCTGGTGCTGAGGCTGGCCGCATTGCTGGCCCGCAATGATCCCCTGCCCTTCATCATTCGCTTCGTGCGCACCTACAACCCGCAGATGGAACGGCTGATGGAAGGACTGGGCGCCGGAGGCATGAGTCGCCAGTTCGAGCGTGAACGGCGCTTCGTGAATATCCTGAGAAAACGCGACGCTGCCCGCACCCTGAATGACGAGCAATTCGAGAAGCTGCTGAAATTCACCGAAAGCGCCTTCAACCTGGCCATGGACTTCGCCGAAGAACAGGTAGCCAAGCCCAAGCCGGCACCGAACCCCTCGCCGGCGCCGCGGAAAAAGAAGGCCGTGGCCAGGAAGAAAAAGAAGAAAGCCGCGCCCCGCAAAAAAGCCTGATCAGGCTTAAGGGGACACGTACCTTAACTCCCTAAATTAGGGACAGGCACCTATTTTTGGGCAGGAAACCTCACTGACTAGTGGAATATGGTGACCGTTACCCTATTTGATTAAGGTAACTGTCACCGAATTAAGGTACCTGTCCTGTCAATCACTTAGCCCAGGGTCAGGGGTGGCACCACCGCGTCGATGAGTGAGGGGCCCTTGTGGGCCAGGGCCTCTTCCATCGCCTTACGGAATTCTTCCACGGTGGTGGCCTTGCTGGCCCGCACGCCCATGCCCTGGGCCAGGGACACCCAGTCCAGTTCAGGCTGTTGCAGTGACAGCATGGAGGCGGCCTTCTCGCCGGGCATGCCCGCACCGGTACGCATGAACTCGATGTTCAGGATCGCGTAGCTGCTGTTGTTGTAAATCACGGTCACCACGTCCAGGTTCTCCCGGGCCATGGTCCACAGCGCCTGCACGGTGTACATGGCGCCGCCATCACCGCTCATGCAGATCACCTTGCGATCGGGGCAGGCAATCGCCGCACCGGCGGCCACCGGCAAACCCTGGCCGATGGAACCCCCTGTCAGGCACAGCCATTCGTGACGGGCCGCGCCGGCAGTCATGGGGAACAGGGGCATGCTGCTGGTGGCCCCTTCATCGGAAACGA
The DNA here is from genome assembly GCA_041571575.1 of Gammaproteobacteria bacterium. Classification (GTDB taxonomy): domain Bacteria; phylum Pseudomonadota; class Gammaproteobacteria; order Steroidobacterales; family BM003; genus CAKZML01. Next base: position 5,740 of record JBFFTZ010000097.1, read on the forward strand.
TCGCGTTTTCGGGGATCATGGCGGCCATCACCGCAGCCACCCCCTCTATAGTCAGCGAGCCCTGGGGAATCGGCGGCGCACCCGCGGGTGCACGCACCGGCTCGGCATCGGCATTGAGTTTCCCGGCCATCTGATCCAGCAGCCCGGACAGGTCACCCGAGGCATCCACGATATGGTGAATCTCGCAGCTCTCCGGCGTCAGCCAACTGGCCTTGCCCGGGTAGGCGAAAAACGCCACCGGCGGCTTGTTGCCCACGATCACCAGGTGCTTGAACTGGGACATGTAGTCCAGGGCCATCTCGGCAAAATAGGGAATGCGCGCCACAGGCACCACGCCCGCGCCGCGTTGCATGCGGGCCGGGAAGCAATCGGTGATCAGGCTGGCGCCGGTGGTGGCGGCGATGCGCCCGGCGGTCTCAAGCGCCTCGCCCACCATGGCGTTGCCACCGAGCATGATGGCGCAGGGCTCACCGGAGCTCAGTGCGGCAAGACCGCTTTCCAGGGCCTGCTCATCAGGCTGGGTGAAGGCGGCGGGGGCGGACGGGGCCACCGGCTCCGGCGCAGGGCTCCAGGCCAGGTCTGCCGGCACGATCAGGCTGGCGATCTTGCCCGGGGCGGAGTTGGCCGCGGCGATGGCATCCGCCACGTCCTGCACCATGCCCTCGCCGTCCTTGCTGCGACGGGTCCAGTCACTGACCGAGGAGACGATGGCCTCGATATCCGAATTCAGCGGTGCATCGTATTGCAGGTGATAGGTGGCATGGTCGCCCACCAGGTTGATCATGGGCGAGCCGGCGCGGCTGGCGTTATGGATGTTGGCCATGGCGTTGGCAAAACCAGGGCCCAGGTGCAACAGGCAGGCCGCGGGCTTTCCGCTCATGCGGGCATAACCGTCGGCGGCTCCGCTGACCACGCCCTCGAACAAGGCCAGTACCGGGCGCATAGCCGGGCTCTTGTCGATGGCCGAGACCAGGTGCATCTCAGAGGTGCCAGGATTGGCAAAACACACGTCGACTCCCGCCGCCTCCAGCGCTTTCAATACCGATTCCGCTCCATTCATAATCTTCATGCTCTCTGTCTGTGTATCAGCAAAAATGAAATAGGGTAACTGTCACCCTATTTAATAGGTGCCTGTCCCCAATTTATTAATAGGTGCCTGTCCCCAATTTATTTCAGGCTGGCGAAGTTATCGCCGGCGTCGGCGAGCTTTTCCAGCAGGGCCGAGGGCGTCCAGTAGCCAAAGGCATCGCCGTCACGACCGGCGAACTCTTTCATCCGGGCCAGAATCTTCGGCAGCCCGACGGTGTCGGCGTAATGCATGGGACCACCGCGGAAAGGCGGGAAGCCGTAGCCGTACAACCACACTATATCGATGTCACCCGGTCGGAAAGCGATGCCCTCCTCCAGGATGCGTGCGCCCTCGTTCACCAGGGGCAGCAAGCAGCGATCCAGGATTTCCTCGTCACTGTGCTCGCGCTGGGCCACGCCCAGTCGCGCTGCCTCGGCGGCGATCAGCTCGCTCACTACCGGGTCGGGTATCGGCTTGCGATTGCCCGGCTCGTACCGGAAGATGCCGGCGCCGGTCTTCTGGCCAAAACGCCCATCGGCGGCCAGCTTCAGGGTCACCGCCTCGTAGCGTTCGTCCGAGGGCAGGATACCCAGTTCCCGGGCCTCGCCAATCACCTTGGCACGCACATCCACACCGGCCATGTCGATCATCGCATTGGGTCCCATGGGGAAACCAAAGCCCTGGACGATGGCATCGATGCGCTCCGGGGCCGCTCCCTCGAGCAGCATAAAGCCCACTTCCCGTGCATAGCCTTCCAGCATGCGGTTGCCGATGAACCCGAAGCACACGCCGGAGACCACACCGGTCTTGCGTATGGTCTTGGCCAGCTTGACCACGGTGGCCAGCACCTCGGCCGAGGTCTTCTCGCCGCGCACGATTTCCAGCAGGCGCATCACGTTGGCCGGGCTGAAGAAATGCATGCCCAGCACACACTCGGAACGAGAGGTGGCGGCGGCAATCTCGTCCACATCCAGGGTAGAGGTGTTGCTGGCCAGGATCGCACCGGCCTTGCACACCCGGTCCAGCTCGCCAAACACCTGCTTCTTCAGGGCCATGTTCTCGAACACCGCCTCGATCACAAGATCCGCCTGTGCCAGGTCCGCGTAGTCGGTGCTGCCGCTGATCAGGCCCATACGTTCTTCCAGGGCCTCGGCGGTGAGTCGCCCCTTCTTCATGGTGCGTTCGTAATTGCCGCGAATGATCTTCAGTCCACGATCCAGGGCTGACTGCTCCCGTTCGATGAGGGTAACCGGGATGCCCACGTTCACGAAATTCATGGCAATGCCGCCGCCCATGGTGCCGGCCCCGACAATGCCAACAGAGCGAACCGGCAATTCCTGGGTGCCTTTTTCCAGGCCGGGAATACGACTCACCTGGCGCTCGGCGAAAAACACGTGACGAAGGGCGGCGGACTGGGGCGAGGCCAGGCACTCCATGAACAACTCGCGTTCAGCCGCCATGCCTGCGTCGAAATCCATCTCCACCGCGTTGCGCACGCACTGGAGAATCCGGAAGGGCGAGAAATACCCCTTCGCGGCACGGGCCAGGCC
>JBFFTZ010000098.1:0-8337 GCA_041571575.1 Gammaproteobacteria bacterium
CTGGATGGCGGGATGGACATTACCATTACCGCGTTCAGCGGTAGTCTGGATACCTATTTATTCGAGATGGGTATGACAGTGTCGATCGCCAGTCTGTCTGTGGATGACGGTGGCACGGTCGGGCCTGCCGTGGTGGATGGCAGTTTCAATTTGCTGATAGATACGTATTCTTACCCGGTCACCAAGACCACTGTTTCAGGCGATTCCCTGAGTATGGTTGCCGGGACAAGAAGCGTGACGATGGAAGACTTCGATAGCGATACCGAGGTGGACGCGGGCACTTTAACGATGACCATGACCGCAAGCGGCAAGGTAGAAAGCGATCGCTTTGACGGACAGGCGACATACACCACTGAGGTGCCGTTCGTGTCGTATTTTGACGGCAATCCCTATGAAGGCGAGATGCTGATCACCGGTGCTAATGACGCCACCATACGGATAATTGCGCTGGACGCCGGGATGGTCAGGCTGGAGATGGACTACGACGGTGATGGCGCCGTGGATGAAACCCTCGACATGACCTGGGACGAGGCGACCTCATAGAGGGTGAAGGGTGGCGAAGGCTTTAGGCAGGCGCGACGGCTACAAGTCAAAGACGACGCGCTTGCCCGAAGTCAGTCCCTCGGCGCTGAGTTTTGCGTGTAAGGCCGCAGCCTTGTTTTCCAGGCTGTCGAACAGGGGCTTGAAACCCGGGTCATCACTGTAAACTCGCATCCAGGGATCCAGGGGGAAGGCCAAAGGTGGCATGTTCTTCTGGATTGCCCTGTCCAATTCCAGCAGCGCCAGGTCGCGATTGCCCGCGGCAGCCGCGATACGTGCTGCCAGGAAATGAAGATTCCAGATATCGAAAGACGCAATCAACTGCTGGACCGCTGCGTTACCGCCTTCGCTCAGCGCCTGGGCCTGGCTGTTTCTGCCGCTGGCTCTCATCGACGAGATGCACGGCGGCAATATGGACAGATCATCCGGCCCTATTTTCGCTGGCGCCAGGTCTTCGCCCAACGCACTGCGGCAATAATTCAGCGCGCGGTCCCACTCTCCTGTATAGGCCTCCGCATAGGCAGCATTGATCACGGCCGATTTGTCGTTGGGTTGTCGTGCCGCAATTTCCCTGGTGATTTTCAGGCCCGCCTCGGGATCACCTTGCAACCACAGCAAGAGCGCCTGCAGTACGGCAGTTCCCGCGTAATCTGGACTAATCTTGCGCGCACGCAGGACATATTTTTCGGCTGTTTCAAGATCACCCAGGGACAGGAATGCATCACCGAGGTTTTCCAGGGTTTGATTGTCATCTGGATCCAGTTTGAGAACTTCCAGGTTGGCGCGAATCCAGCCATGGGCATCGCCAAGGGTGATGGCGTTTTGCGCAAGCAGGCGCTGGGCCCCGGGCCAAAGCGGGTCCAGTTCCAGCAACTCCTCTGTATGCTTTTTTGCCTCCTCATAATGGCCGGTTACCATCAGGTAGCTCGCCAGGTTGAACACCACGACTCGGGATAGAGGGTCCAGTGAATAGGCTATGCGCAGATGTTTCAGCCCCGCCTCGGAATTAGACGGTCCGAGTTGTCCCGCCAACCACATGTGAGCCACGCTGTTATTGGGATTCAGTTCCAGTGCCTTGTTATACAAGGCGATGATATCCTCGCTGTCACCATTTAACTGGGTTAGCAGTAACCCTTTGGAGGCATATGCCTCCCCCAGCCCCGGGTCCAGTGCCAGGGCCTGTTCAATGGCGAATTCAGCGTCGTCTTTCATGCCGGCAATGGGTAAGTAGCCATAACTGGCCATCAGGCTCTGGGCGTCGGCGACACCGCTCCAGGCCCTGGTAAATTTGGGGTCCAGTTCCGTCGCCTCTCGAAAGGCAGCCAGCGCCAATTGCAGACCCTGCAAAGTGCGCTTGGCGAGCTGGTGACGTCCTCGCAGGTAAAGTTGATAGGCCTCCAGGTTGTCCGTAGGCCGCCGCTCCAGTACCACCTCGTCCTGGCTGGCAAGCAGGGTTTTTTTCAATGCACCGACTACCTGGCGTGCGATGTCATCCTGGATGCTGAAAATATCGTCCAGCTTGCGGTCGTAACTGTTGGACCATAGGTGATAGCCGTCTTTCACGCTGATCAACTGCGCCGTGACCCGAACCTGGTCTCCGGATTTGCGAACGCTGCCTTCCAGCACGGTACCTACGTTCAGGGTTCGGCCAATTTCCTGCAGGTTCTTGTTTTCGCCTTTGAAGGTGAACGATGAAGTACGCCCCGCGACCTTGAAGCCCTCAATCTGGGCCAGCACATTAAGCAACTCCTCCGACAGGCCGTCGGCAAAGTAATCATTCTCCGGATCAGAGCTCATGTTGACGAAGGGCAGCACGGCGATAGAGGTGGCCGGCGCCACGACTTCGCCGCTGTTATTTGTTGTTGATACCGAAGAACCCGGGGGTGTCGGCAAGGTCGCTGCCGATTCGTCGGGGCCTTGCTCCGGGCCCATGTCGGCCGGTTTCCAGGCGAAGTTCCCCAAGACAATCACTGCCGCGATGGCCACCAGTCCTGCAATAGCCAGGTTGAACTTTCTGGCCGAGGCCGGTGTTTTCTCCCGATCAGGGGGTAGATCCCTTTCGCGCTTGATTCCCTCGGGAGTCAGCTCGAAAACCCATGAGAATATGAGTACCAGGGGAAAACCCAGCGCCAGGATGAACGCGACAAAACGCAGGGTCCACTCCGGCAGCCCCAGCAGTTGGGCCAGCACGTCGGCAACCTGGAGTACCACCCAGCCGCCTACCGCGTACAACAAGCCGGCACGGACTACGTTACGTCTTTTTAGCTCTGCAATCAGACTCATGGAATGTTTTTACCCTCCCTGGGCTTCGTCCATCATGAGTAAATTAGTGGGTAAGTCAAACCCCCATCGTGCACGCCGGTATTATCGGAGAAAGCGTGAATTTGAAACTTACGACCCTTCATACTTTAGCATTGGAGGGCCTTAAAACGTTGAAGTTCCCGTATCGCGACAAAAGCTGGTTGGATCCCGCGGTACCGGGAATTATCCCGGGGTTCCGACTCAAGTGTCTTCGTCCGGGAGTTCCATGGCCTGGGGCTCCGGTATCAGCGGTGGTGCATCGGGTAACTCATCGTGGAAAGCCAGGGCGAAGATATCCCAGACGGTCATGAACAGGCCGGCAATGACCGGGCCAATGATGATGCCGGATGCGCCGAACATGCCGAGCCCGCCCAGGGTGCTGAGCAGGATCAGCAGATCGGGCATCTTGGTGTCGCCGCCCACCAGTTTGGGTCTGAGAATATTATCCACCGATCCCACCACGATGCCGCACCAGGCCAGCAGGCCCAGGCCAGCTACACTCTGGCCAGTTGCCAGCAGGTAGATCACCGCCGGAATCCAGACCAGCGCTGCGCCAATGCCGGGAATCACCGACAGGACGCCCATGATGGTGCCCCAGAATGCGGCGCCTTCAATGCCCGCCACGCCGAAGGCCAGGCCGGCCAAAATGCCCTGCAGTGCGCCAATGATAAAAGTGCCTTTCAGTGTGGCCCGGGTAATAGACACGCCCTTCTCAAAAATCAGTTCCTTATTTTTAGTGGACAGGGGGGCATAAGCGAAAAGGGTACGGGTAATTTCCGGCCCTCCCAGCAGAAAAAAGAACATGGCGTAAAGCATGATGAACAGGTGCAGGAAGAACATCACCGTGCCCTGGGTGGCCTTGGACAGGCTGCCCACCATCAGGTTGCCCAGCTTCGCCGCCAATTGGCCTGCCTTGGCGATGATCTGGTCCCGGTAGGGCTCGATGTATTCGATCATCGGGAACCACTGGGGCAGGTGCCAGTCGGGACTTCCATCCTGCACTCGTTGTTCCACCCAGGGGCGCAGCAACTCGGTGACTTTAAGGGCCTGGGCGACCACGACTCCCATCAATCCCATCAGGGGAATGACCACCACCAGCAACACGATGATCAGGGTCAGCGCAGCGGACAGGGTGCGCCGTCCGCCCAACCGGCTCTCCAGCAGGCGAAACAGAGGATAGGTCATGCCGCTGAACACCGCGGCCAGTAGCAGGGTTTCCAGGAAGGTGCCGATCATATTGAAGAACAACACACTGACGAGAACCACGAGGGCCAGGACATACAGTTTTCTGAAATTGTTTTTTTCCAGCAGGTTGCCGCTCATGGCAGGCTCCTTGGCAATGATGTCCAATATTATAGTTTAATCAGTTCGTCCACAGCCCGCAGACCCTGATTTAACCGCGCTGTCCAGGTAGGCATAGGCGCCCGCGTCAGAATTGGCGATGTCCATGTCGGGTGGTTTCGGGCCCGGGCGCGGGCAACTTCGAAGCTGCCCTCGTGATTGCCGCGCGAACCGGTGAGGGTAGGTGGGTTATAGCCTCGCCCGTCCTGGTCGGCTTCGGTTACTCCATCGTTTGTGAGGGCTGTTCCCGGAAGCAGACCTCCGGCCATGGTCGCTCCAGCGCCGTTGATAAAGTCCCTGCGCGAAATGGGCATGCCCATCCTCAGTTCCTTGTCTGAGCTTCTCACCGCTTCGTATCCCCCGGGGTGTTCTTGTGCGAACCATTTTGCACAAGCCTGCGGATAAGGGCATCCTCCGCATGGTCGGTCTCCAAATCGAGTCAGGGGGCTGAGCTGCAGTTTGGCGAAAGGGAGCAGTTAGATGCCTAAGCATTCAATTAGCATCATCCTTCCAGTGCTGGGACTTGCGCCGCATTTCCAGACTGCAACGGGAATCAGGTTCGCATTAAAAAAGCCGGCAGTATTCAGCCGGCTTTTTTAATACATCGGTAGTGTGAATAATTCCTGAAGATTATTCCGCGAGGGGAATCCGGGCCTCGATACCAATGCCCACGATACTGTCTATCCTGTTCTCGACTTGAAGAAAACTCATGGCCGGCACGTCGCCTCGCTTCCCCGGTCGGCTCAATAGCGTCCAGAGGACTTGTAGAAGTAGCGGGTCATCTCGACGTGCTGCATGTTCATCTTGCGCACGATATGGTGGGCGGCGCGTACGATGGTGCGCATGACCTGGTAAACCACTTTTGGATGAGTATCCAGCAGCGCTTCAAGATCGCCGCGTGAGATGCTGATGACCTCACAGGGAGTTAACGCCCTGAGGCCTACTGCGTGAGGTGCCCCGTCAACAAAACTCATTTCACCCGCCAGGTCCCCTGGTGTTAGCACGGCAAGGGTGACAGGCTCTGATCCCAGTGAGGGAGCTATAACTTCCAGTTTCCCCGTGACAAGAATATGCAGGGAATCATCCAGGTGACCGGCTTCCATGAGGAATTCCTCTGCCTGCAAATCCCGGGTGCTGACGCTTTGTGAAAGAACTTCAAGTGCCTCGGCGTTCAGTTCGTCGCTCAGCCGTGACTTTTCCAGGTATGCCCTTGCTTTCTCGGGGCTTATTTTGTGTGTTGTGGACATAGCCTGTTCTCCATACGGGTTCGGCGGGAAGGTAAGCCTAGTCTCGGCAAGCTTGCCAATGGCGGCAAGCGTGGATTACCGAGATGCATGTTTCATAAAACACCCTAAATTCAAACTGTTAACGAAAAACTCCCGGAGGCTCGCCCATCAATGCCCGGTCCGTGCAGCCATTCCGGATCCATCAGGTCAGCGCGGGGTTCAGGTCTTCGCGGCGGCCTTGAGTTCGCGCTGGATGTATTCCTGGACAAGACCATCAAGGATATCCAGTGACACCGAACCACTGCGGAGGATTTCATCATGGAATCTTCGCAGGTCAAAGTCCGTACCCAGTTGCTCCTCTGCCTGTTTTCGAAGCGCCTTGATCTTCAGTTCCCCCAGCTTGTAGGAAAGCGCCTGACCGGGCCATGAAATATAGCGATCGATTTCTGTGGTGACCTCGTGGATGGACAGGGCGGTGTTGCCGGCCAGGTAGTCCAGGGCCTGTTGCCGTGTCCAGCCTTTGGCGTGCAGTCCGGTATCCACCACCAGTCGGCAGGCCCGCCACATTTCGTAGGTCAGGCGGCCAAAGTTGCTGTAGGGGTCAGGGTACATACCCGCCTCGATGCCGAGGAACTCGGAGTACAAGCCCCATCCCTCGCCGTAGGCAGAGATGTAGTCGAACTTGCGGAAGTTGGGCTGCTCGCCCTGTTCGGCGGCCAGTGCACTCTGCAGGTGATGGCCGGGCACAGCCTCGTGCAGGGACAGCGCCGGAAGTGCGTACAGGGGGCGAGACTTCAGGTCATAGGTGTTGACCCAGTATTGGCCCGGGCGAGTGCTGTCCCGGGGTGCAGGAACGTAGCGCCCGGCGGTGTACTTGGGCGCAATATTCGCCGGCACCGGGTTTACCGTGTAGGGCTGCCTGGGCAGTACGGTGAACAGGGAAGGCAGCTTGCCGTCCATGGTCTTGGAAATCCAGGCCGCTTCCTTGAGCAGTTGCTCGGGGGTTTCGGCATAGAACTGTGGGTCGCTACGCAAGAAGGCGAGGAAGTCCGCGAAGCTACCCTCGAACTTCACATCCTTGATGATCTGTTCCATTTCGGCGCGAATTCGAGCCACTTCTTTCAGGCCGATCTGGTGAATCTCGTCGGCGCTTAAATCCAGTGTGGTGTAGTCGCGAATCTGCTGATCGTAATAAGCCTCGCCATCGGGCATGTCGTAGGCGCCCAGCGTCTCCCGGGTCCCGGGAATGTATTCCCCGGTCATGAATCTCAGGAATTCGGCATAGCCAGGCACCACCGCGTTTTGGATAGCCTCGGCGCCTCGCGCTTTCAGGCGCTCCCGGTCAGTTTCGGGAACGGCGGCAGGAAAGTTTTCGAAAGGAGCCCAGAAGCGGCTGTCCTTCGCGGTCTCGGTAAGCATGGGGCGCAGCATGTCTTCGTAACCCTGGAGGATCACCCGGGGCTGAGAAAAGCCGCGGGCCATCCCGGCACGCATATTGGTAATGTGTTGTTCCACCAGTGCGGGCCAGCCGCGCATGCGGCTGATGTAGTTCTCGTAATCGGTGGTGTTATTGAAAGGAACGAAGTCAGGCAGTCGCGCGAAGCTGGTGTGGAAACCCTCGTCCACGAGTATCGGAATTTGGTAGCCGCGGAATTCGATATTGCTGACCATGCTTTTCAGCTGACGCTCGAATAACAAGTAATTGATCTTGTCTTCGCCGGTCAGCGAGCCCGTGTCTATCTGGTGCAGTTCGTTCAGGATTCCACGCCAGAAATCCGCGCGCCTCAGCTGGTCTTCCTCGGTAACCGACCCAAGTTTGTCATAAGCCCCGGGTGAGCCGGTGTAGCTGGCCATAGTAGGAAATTCGGCCATCCGGAATTCCCAGTCTTTGTCGAACAGCGCCTGTAAGCGCTGCTGATCCGAGCCGGCTTCGGCGAACAGCGAAGTGGTCAGGAGGCCCAGGGTGGCAGCGAGGATGAGAATTGAGCGTTTCATGGGCGACTCCGTTTCGACGAAGGTATGCAGGATCGGGACCTGCTTGAATTAACGGCGTGAATCAGGCTTTCCAGAACGCCGGTGTAAAGATCACAAAAATAGTAAATATTTCCAGCCGGCCCAACAACATTGCGCCGGAAAGCATCCACTTCTGTATTGCTGTGACGGTGACGAAATTGGCCGACACCTCCCCCAGGCCCGGGCCCAGGTTATTTAAACAGGTTGTGACTGCACTGAAGGCGGTGAGTTGATCCATGCCGCCCTGCATCAGGAGCAACATTAACAGGGCGAAGGCGGTGACATAGATCGCGAAATAGGCCCAAACGGTTTGCACTATCTTGTTGGGGACGGTTTTGCCGTCCAGGGTCAGTGGGCGTACAAGGTTAGGGTGCACCAGGCGCTTGACCTCGATACCTGCCTGTTTTGCCAGGACCACGACGCGGATGACTTTCATGCCCCCTGCGGTGGATCCGGCGCAGCCTCCAACAAAGCTGATGAACATCAGCAGTATCGGGAGCATCAAGGGCCAAATGGAAAAGTCGCTGATGCCGAAGCCGGTGCTGGTGACCACTGACACAACCTGGAAAATGCCAAAGCGCAGGGTGTGAGTAACACTGCCGTAGTGTCCATCCTCATGCAGCACCCAGGCGATAATCAACGAGGTCACAACCACCAGGGCAATCAGTGCCCTGGCTTCTTCGTTGCGCAGATAGGCGCCCAGGTCACGTTTTCGCCAAACCAGGAAATGCAGGCTGAAATTCATGGCGCCTGCCATCATGAATATCACCGCGACGGTCTCGATCATAGGACTGTCAAAATAGGCCAGGCTGGCATCATGTGTGGAGAAACCGCCGGTAGATACCGTGGTGAAACTGTGGGCCATTGCATCAAACGGGGTCATACCGGCCAGCCAGTAACACACCGCACAGGCCAC
>JBFFTZ010000099.1:0-8311 GCA_041571575.1 Gammaproteobacteria bacterium
GCACTGGCGACGCTTAGGCGTGGATTGAATAAATCACCCCTGGACCGGGAGTTGCTAAAACACGCAGCGGAGCTTCGCTATGAAATGGCGGAGCCGGACGCTTTTTCTTTTTATTCCAGGGCCCTGGAAATCCAACCCCTTGCCACCGTTCATGCCGATTACATCGCCCGCCTGGTCGCCGCAGAGCACCACCAGGACGCTACCCGGGAACTGGAGCGTTACGCCGCCAACTTTGGCCGCGGACCGGACTGGATGTCACTAGCGGCCTCACACCAATACTCCCTTGGCGCCTACCGGGACATGTTGTCCGCCCTGGCCAGGGCGCCTTCGGATAATGGCGAACTTACGACCTGGAAAGCCAGGGCGCTGCGGGGTTGCGGTGAGGTCAAGGCAGCACAAAAACTATTGCGCAAGCTCGTGAACTCGGCGCCACGCGATCAGTACCTGCTGGCGCTGCTGAGCACCTGTTACCGGCTGAATGACACAGCCGCGTATGAGGAACTTGTTGACTATGACAAGCTGCTTATTCAAGCGGAGCTGGAAGTGCCCGGGGGATATTCCAGCCTTGAAAACTTTAACGATGTCCTGCGTGAAACCCTTGAAGAGTTGCACGTCACAAGGGGAAACCCGCTTTCCCAATCGGTGAAAGGTGGCACACAGACACCCGGAAATCTCTTCCACCAACCCCACCCGGTAATAGGCGCGCTCGAACAGGCTTTTCACGCAACACTAACTCGAGAACTGGGCCCCGCATTTTTTGATCGGCTTGGCGATGCACATCCGGTCAGCGTGGGGCGCGGGCACCCGATAACCCTGCCGACAGCCTGGTCGATATGGGTAACCGAAGGCGGATACCATGTCCCCCATGTGCATTCACGCGGCTGGTACAGCAGCGCGTATTACGTGAGCCTGCCCGGGGAAATGATGAGTCCTTCTGGATCCGGCCACCAGGGCGCACTGGCTTTTGGCAAACCGGAACTGGACACGCCGGAGAAACTGGAGGCAGACAAGATTATTACCCCCGTCGAGGGAGTTCTTGCCCTGTTCCCGTCCTTCTTTTGGCATGGAACCTTGCCATTCAAAAGCCCGCAGCCCAGGGTGGTCGTCGCATTTGATGCCTTGCCTGGCGACTGATCCGGCTTCTGCCGTTCAGCCTTCGCGAACCGGCACAACGACTACCGGCAGTTCAGAACCACGGATTATTCCCGCCGAGTAACTGCCAATGAGTACATCGTAAACCGCGCCGTGTCCGTGACTTCCCACGACGATCATGTCTGCCTCAAGTTTCTTAGATTCGTTCAGTGTGGTGTTCACCGTCGGGCCACTGATCATCAAGGCGGTGGCATCAATACCCTGCTCACGCAGGCGTTCGGCCAGGGCCTGCACCTCCCGGTGCTCACGGTGCAACTCGTTTGCCACCTGGGTGCGTACCACTTCCGGTCCGGCCCCATAGCCCACGAAGTCAGGCTCAGGCTCTGCGACGTGCAAGACAAACACCCTGGCGTTCATCGGCTTGGCCAGTGCAGCGGCGGCATCGACAATTTTTTCAGATCCGGCAGACAGGTCCACCGCTACCAGGATATTCATTGCTCTTCTCCCTCGGTCTCGCGGGCTGCGAGTTCTCTTTGCACCAGGCCGTAAAAGGCCTCGGTAAATCTATCGGCTTCTACACCGGTCATATGGGACCATTCCGGCAGCCAGTATCCCTGCATTTCTTCATGATCCTGGAAGTGCAGTCCCAATGCGCCACTTCTCTCCAGAAGCACGTCCCATGTCAATTCCCTGGGGGCAATATCATTCTCGGAAATTGCGTAGTGTCCCTCGTAGGGCATCTGGACAAAAATTGCCTCAGCCCCCTTCGCACGGAGCTTGTCGACGGCAGCTACCGCACGATCAATTTGCTTCGGTCGGGACTCAAGCACCCGGGTACGACGCTTTTCAGACACCTCACTCAATGGACGCCATCCGTCGGCCCAGATCCTTCGTGCCAGTTCCCGGTATTCCTCATCGTACTCCAGCCTGTTCCACATCCGGGTATTGCGATCCCTTCCCATATCAGAGAGCTTGCGAACTTCAAGCTCGAACTCCACGCCGTCCCGTTCCGGAAGCGGCTGTCTGTACAATATTACCGGCAAGGCGTAGTCGAAATTATAGAACCCCAGGTAGGGTTCCACCAGCAAGGAAATGCGTTGCCCCATCCACTGGGCAGGCGTCTCTTCCTCGTACAGGTCAATGGCGCCGCGACGATATTCATACCCGGAAAAAAACAGCCCCGGAGCCACGCCCACGATAACCTTGCCCGTGAAGTTCTCATCCTCGGCCAATCCTTCAAGCACCGACAGCGGGCTGGTACCTTCCAGTGCCAACTGAAGGGGACGCCTCCCGTCCAGTCGCTCCCAGACCGACAGCTGCATATTAAAAAGCACCCTGGACGAACCGGTGAATACCCAACCGTCCCCGGCATCGGTCGCGATCCGCCGGCGCTGCTCTGTCCACAATCCATTGGAATTTCTATACGAAGGACTCACGCCCTGGCTGCGCACCCAGGCTTCCCAGCAGCCCAGGAGGATCAACGCGACAAGCAGTGCCAGCCAGACGCTTCCACCCAGTGATGGGACAGGACGCTGGTAGACAGGCTCTGCTCTAGAACTGGAAATAGATGAAGGCATCACTCTGCCCCTGGGTAATAATGATCAGCCACACCATGACGCCCCAGGTTGCTCCAACCAGCCAACGGGGTGTCGCCGCAATTACTTCGTGTAAATTTCGATTCCGCATAAACCAGTGCACCGCCAGCATGCACACGGTGATAACACTCACCTGCAATACATCGATGGTCGGCAACACCTTTTTACCTTCCAGCTCCAGGGTCAACATGGTGTCGAGCAGGCGCCATGCGGTAGCAAAATCCTGGGCACGGAAAAACACCCAAGTGATGTTGACCAGGAAATAGGTGAGCAGCGCCAGGCCCAGCTGGGGCACGAGCCGCCGCCAGAACCGGCCACCTCCAAAGCGCGCCATCAGCCAGCGCTCCGCCGCCAGGTAAGTGCCATGCAGGCCGCCCCAGACAACAAATGTCCAGGATGCGCCGTGCCAGAGTCCTCCCAATACCATGGTGGTCATCAGGTTCGCATAGGTACGCAGGTCACCCTTGCGGTTGCCTCCCAACGGTATGTAAAGGTAGTCACGCAACCAGGATGAAAGGGAAATATGCCAGCGGCGCCAGAAATCCGAGAAACCGACGGCCGCATAGGGAAACCGGAAATTGTCCGGCAAGGAAAAGCCCAGGCACAGGGCCACACCAATAGCCGCCGTAGAGTACCCGGCAAAATCGCAAAATATCTGCCCGGAAAATGCCAGGGTTCCCAGCCATGCGTCCACAGGATAGAGCATGTCACTGGCTCCAAACACTTCATCGGCAGCAGGGGAAAGCAAGCCATCGGCGATAACAATCTTGTTGAACAGGCCCAGGGTAATCAGGCCGAGGCCCCAGGCCATTTGCTGCCGGGTTGCAACCCTGGGATATTCAAACTGTGGAATCAACTGGGTGGGACGCACAATCGGACCAGCCACGAGCTGGGGGAAGAATGTGACAAACAATGCAAAATCCAGGAAAGATTTTGACGGTTCAGCGCGCCTCAGGTAAATGTCCAGCGAATAAGCCATGGTCTGGAAGGTATAGAAGGAAATACCCACCGGCAAAACAATACTCCAATCGGGCGGTTCATAGCTAACGCCGGCAACCTCCATCAATGCCTGGAAGTTCTCGAGCAGAAAGCCACCGTATTTGAAGTAGCCCAACATCCCCAGGTTCACGATCACACTCACCATCAACAGCAGGCGGCGTTTGGCCTGGCGAGTCTCCACGTGGAGCTTGTTGGCCACCACCCAGTCAACAACGGTCGACAGCCACAACAGTAAAACGAAGGGAGGGTTCCAGGCCGCATAAAACAGATAACTGGCGATGAGTAGATTGGTCTTCCGAATCTTCCAGGACAGCGGCGCATGATGCAGCGCAATCACCAGTAGAAAGAAGACGATGAACGTCAGCGAATTAAATAGCACTGTAGGCGTCCCTCACAATCCACCCACAGCCAATGGGCGCATCACGTGCATCCAGTCAACCCATGACCGGCTATGTTTATCACCATCAACGGCAAAAACTATTCTCTCCGACTCTTTTGCATGCTTGCGGAGCGAAAACCCGTTTTGGACGGCAGGGACGATGCGGGAAATCGTTCTTTGTAGTTGTCACGCCCCTGATATTCTTCTTCTGTTTCGCATAGGTCTTTACGCATTTAGAGTACATTAATATAACAGTATTAGACTCGGTTCAACTTTCTTCATCCACTCTGCATCACTCCCCCCGCTCACTCTTTTCCGCTGAATATTTCAACATTGCTCCGTCGTAGTGGGAATCCTGTATGGCGCTATATCCGGTGTGTGCATATAGGTCTGTGTTGAATTTGTTATCACGCCATGTGAGATATCAAACCGAACGAGGAACTTTCAAAGCTCTTCAAATGTCGGCAAACTGGTCGACGTGATAGCCTCACTGCCCTACCTTGCTGGATCGCAAGAACACTATTCCAAGGGGAACCCAATGACCGCTTCTATTCGTTCAACACTATTCGTCATCGTCGGCTGCCTGCTTGGCGCCCTGTCGCTTGGGGCAATCGCAGCTGAAAAGTCAGATGAGGGCAATCCCCTTGCCAGTATTCCGTTGCGCTCGATTGGTCCGGCAATCACCTCCGGACGCATTTCGGACTTCGCGTTTTATCCGGGCCAGAACCAGGAGTTCCTGGTAGCAACTGCATCCGGCGGCCTGTGGAAGACGGACAACGCCGGCATCACCTGGACACCACTGTTTGACAATGAGGCCTCCTATTCCATTGGCGTGGTTGAGCTCGATCCGAGCGATTCGAAAACAATCTGGGTGGGTAGCGGTGAAAATAACGCGCAACGCAGCGTTGCCTATGGCGATGGTGTTTACAAATCCATCGACGGTGGCGCCAGCTGGACCAACGTGGGCCTGAAAGACTCCGGGCACATCAGCCAGATATGGATAAACCCCGAAGACTCCGCCGAAGTCCTGGTCGCCGCACAAGGCCCTCTGTGGAGCGATGGTGGCGATCGCGGGCTGTACAAGACCCTGGACGGGGGAAAGACCTGGAACCGCATCCTGGAGATCGACCAGCACACGGGCATCAACGAGTTCGTGGTCGACCCGCGCAACCCGGAAGTAATCGTTGCATCCAGCTACCAGCGACGTCGCCATGTTTGGACACTGATCAACGGCGGCCCGGGCAGCGGAATCCACAAGACTATCGATGGTGGGAAGACCTGGACCAGGATCTCGGCCGGCCTGCCCAAAGACCACATGGGTCGCATCGGCCTGGCCGCTGCACCTTCCCAGCCCGACATGCTCTACGCGATTATCGAGGCGAACGATGAAGAGAAGGGTCTCTATCGGAGCACCGATTTTGGCAATAACTGGAGCAAGCGCTCCTCATATATGACCACCAGCCCCCAGTATTACAACGAACTGATTGTTGATCCCCACAACCCGGAACGTCTGTATTCGGTGAATACCTTCACCAGCAAGTCAGAAGACGGCGGCCTGAGCTTTGCACCCATTTCGACCCAGTGGCGACACGTGGACGACCATGCCTTGTGGATTGACCCAGAGAATACCCGGCACCTGTACATCGGTGGTGATGGCGGAGTCTACGAAACCTGGGATCGGGGTGACACGTGGCGGCACGTACGCAACTTGTCTATTGCCCAGTTTTACCGAATTCAGCCGGACAACGAATCTCCTTTCTACAATGTGTGCGGGGGAACCCAGGACAATAATTCCCTGTGCGCACCATCGCGCACCACCGTCGTGCACGGCATCACCAACTCAGACTGGAATATGGTGCTCGGTGGGGACGGCTACGAGCCCCAGATAGACCCCAACGATCCCAACATAATATATCCCCAGGCCCAGTACGGTTTCCTGGCGCGCTATGACCGTCGCACACAGGAACGGGTATACATCACACCCAAACCGGCCAGTGGCGAGAATCAATACAAGTGGAACTGGAACACACCGCTGCTGATCAGCCCCCACAGCCCGACCCGTTTGTATTATGCGGCGGAGTACCTGTTCCGCTCGGATGATCGTGGTGATAGTTGGAAAAAGATCAGCCCCGACCTGACCCGGCAACTGGATCGCAACCAGCTGGAAGTGATGGGTCGTATCTGGGGTGTTGACACTGTCGCCAAGAACGACTCAACCTCGATGTACGGCGCCGCCATCATGATCAGCGAAAGTCCGTTGAAGGAAGGACTGATTTTTGTCAGCACCGATGACGGGGTTATCAACATCACCGAAGACGGCGGCAGCAACTGGCGGCGCGTGGAGAAATTCCGCGGCGTGCCCGACATGTCATATATCGACGATGTATTGGCTTCAAGCCACAGTGAAAATATCGCCTATGCTGTTTTCGACAACCACAAGCGTGGTGACTACAAACCCTATGTCTTGAAGACAGAAGATCGGGGCAGGAACTGGAAGTCCATCACCGGCAATCTCCCGCAACGGGGTTCGGCGCACACGATCGTTGAAGATCACGTGAATCCCGACCTGCTGTTCCTGGGTACCGAGTTCGGGCTGTTCTTCACCCAGGATGGTGGCGCCAACTGGACCCAGCTCAAGAGCAACTTCCCAACCATTGCGGTACGGGATATAGAAATTCAAAAGCGTGAAAATGACCTGGTCGTCGGTACATTCGGCCGCGGCATTTATATCATTGATGATTACAGCGCACTGCGGACGAACAAGTCGAATCTGGGTAGCGAAACGCTGTTCCCGGTCCGGGATCCCTGGCTATATATAGAAGGCGATCTGTGGGACTCCCGTGAAAAAGGCTCCATGGGTGCTGAATTCTTTACCGCCAAGAACCCTCCCTACGGGGCCGTGTTCACCTACTATCTCCAGGACGGTGTGAAGTCTCGCCAGGCCGCGCGGCGTGAAGCGGAAATCGAGATCGAAAAGGCCGGAGGCAACACCCCCTACCCGAGCTGGGATGCCCTGCGAGAAGAAGACCTGGAGGAAAGTCCCGCGGTCTTCCTGATGGTCCGGGACAGTGAGGGCACCCTTGTCAGGCAGATTGAAGGCGAGGCCAAAAAGGGCCTGCACCGCAGCGCCTGGGACCTGCGTCTGCCGGCTCCAGACCCCATCGACCTGGAAGACCACGGCGAGAGGCCCTATTGGGAAACGCCCCCTGCGGGTCCACTGGCCTTGCCCGGTGAGTACACGGCCAGGCTGGCAGTGCAAAAGGACGGCTCCCTGAAGGAAGTCGGGGAAAGTCAGCGCTTCACGGTCAAGGCACTGAACGCGAGTCCGGAAATCACCGCCGACAGGAAAGCTCTGCAGGCATTCCAGCTCAAGGTGGCCAACCTGCAACGCGCCGTGCTCGGAAGCACGTCCGTATTAGGTGAACTGGATCAGCGCATTGCCCATATCAGGGCAGCCATTATTCAAACACCCCCCGCAGGGGACGCAGAACGTGCGGCTCTGGGCCAGCTGGCAAGGAGACTGACCGATATCGGCAACGCCCTGAACGGCGACGCCACAATCGCCGGTCGGAATGAACCCGTTCCCATGTCAATCAACTCACGCGTCTCGTCCTTGTACTACGGACTGGTATTTAACCAGTCGGCAGTGGGTGGTTCCTACAAGGATTCCTACCAGGTGGCCGCCTCTGAGTTCGGCCAGGTGCTTGCCTCGCTCAGGTCGCTGGAAGCGGATATCACGGCGCTGGAAAGCTCTCTGGAACTCAAGGGAGCACCCTGGACACCGGGGCGGATTCCGAACTGGTCGGAGAACTAGGCCACGGCAGCAACACTGGCTGAATCTAAAAAAGGGGTCCCATTTGGGACCCCTTTTCACTTACCGCTGCGCAGGTAACGAATCTCGCTGTAATCCGAGCCGGGCTAACTTGTTAATTCAATTAGCCGAGACTCGTCATCTCTGAAAAACCTTTTTCGCCGTGTTAGTAATAACCAGACCAATAATAATGTGGGGTCTAAAACTGGAATGACTCCAAATTAAAAACAAGAAAACAGGGGGACCCCGATGTTTAAAATAACAAGAATAATAATGACGGCAGCATTGCTTTTCATTAGCCAACTGGCCCTGGCCAGCACTTGCCCCGTCACCGGCGGCCCCGATGTCAGCCCGCAACGCTTCGTCTGGACTCTCGAGTCCGACGGCCACTACAGCGGCGTCATGGAAATCGGTGAAGCAACATTCACCATAGGC
>JBFFTZ010000100.1:0-8289 GCA_041571575.1 Gammaproteobacteria bacterium
CCGATTCAGAGCCGTCGGTATTATACGGCACGCCGATCACCAACTGCGCAGGATCCCACTCGAGAATTACCCGCTCTATGGCGTCCCAGTCAGTGCCTGCCTTGCAGGTGATTG
Source organism: Gammaproteobacteria bacterium (assembly GCA_041571575.1). GTDB lineage: Bacteria > Pseudomonadota > Gammaproteobacteria > Steroidobacterales > BM003 > CAKZML01. Next base: position 115 of record JBFFTZ010000100.1, read on the forward strand.
TGCCTTGGGGTTCTGCGGTGCCGGTATAAGTATTGCCCACGGCGACGCCGATGCGTCGCTCTCCGAAATCGAAGGCCAGGATGCGCCCGGGGGTGCCTTTGCTGCGGCTGCTCTTCTCGCTACTCATGGCTCAGGCGTGCCCCGCCCCGGGACCCAGGGCACCCAGGTCGATTCCCAGCAACTCAGCGGCAGCCCGGTAGCGCAGCTCCCAACTGGTTTTGAAGACAATATCCGGGTTGGCCTCGACACTGAGCCAGGCATTGGCGGCCATTTCCTCTTCCAGTTGGCCGGCTGCCCAGCCGGCATACCCCAGGGCCAGGAGGTAGGAGCCGGGGCCCTCGCCCCTTGCCAGGGCCGCGAGAATATCCCGTGAGGTCGTCACCTGGAGGTGCCTGGATACCGGCAGGCTGGATTCCCATTCCCGAGAGGGTTCATGCAGGACAAAGCCCCTGTCGGGATAAACAGGCCCACCCTCAAAAACAATCTGTTCGCGCAGATGACTGTCGGAAACCTTCAGATTCAGCTGGTCCATGATCTCGCCCAGGTTCATCGGCCCAGGGCGGTTTATTACTATGCCCAGGGCGCCCTGATCATTGTGCTCACAAATCAGGGTGACAGTATGGGCAAAGTTGGGATCCGCCAAAGAGGGCATGGCGATCAGGAACTGGTTATTTAGATAGGTAGGGCTACTCATGAGCTGGCAACGAGTTTACCGGAAAGCGAGTCGATCGTCTTGAGCACCTGGCTAGCGCTCGGCCCCGGGGTCCGCGACCCTTATTGAGCCCGATTCCAGCTTGCCGTCCAGAAATTGCCATTCATAGACGAATCGCAACACGTCGTAGTGGGTGCGAAGTTGTTGGGGAAAGGTTTCGAATGGTGCAGCAAGGCGCAGTATGCGCATGGCCGCCCGATCTATCTCCTTGTGCCCGGAAGAGCGAAGAATAATGATTTCTTCCAGTGAGCCGTCCGCCCTCAGCGCCACCTCCAGGGTGGGGTTACCGGCCGGGTTGCCCGAGAGGGCCTCGGCAGGAAAGTTCAGGGTGCCCAGGCGCTCTATTTTCTGTTTCCACTTGGCCAGATATTCTGCGACGTCCGACTGGCGCGTGTTCACCGCCACAAACATTTCGCGTTTTTTCTCGCCTGAAATCTCCGGGTTACGGGAGCGCTCCAGCTGGGCAAGAGCCAGTTCGTTGCTGGGAGTCATTTGCATGGCGACGCGCTGCTGATCGGCGGTCTCCAGGTTGGCTTCTGGATCAACCTGTCTCTGGGCCTCGTCTCTGGCCCGGGCCGAGAGCACCGGTTCCTGGGAGGGAAGCCGGTCTGCCTGGTTGTCCTGCAGATCGTTGCCCTGCTCAATTCCCTCGGAAGCGAAGGGCTGCAATTCGCCGGAGGTGGGGCGGGCCGTCTTTTCTATGGTCCCGTTGCCGAGTTGGCTGACCTGGGCCAGGTATTCCGCCTGATCCGGGCGATCCTCGGATTCCTCGGGGTCCATGAGCATGACCACTTCCACGCTCTGGTCCCCGCCTTGCTTATCCTCCGGTGCAAAGGTCACTCCCAGCACCAGCAGGCCGTGGATCAGGGCTACTGCGAACACGGTCGAACTGAGGCGGTTTCCGGCCGCAATACTGAGGGTTAGCTTTTCCAAAAGATTTCCAGAGTATCCCCGTCGGGTGTTTTGTCCTTATCAGGTGCGAGTATACCGTCACACCACGGCAGGCTCAGCCCTGGTCGAGACGCGCCTGGACCGCATCACACATGGTGGCGGCGATATTCGTTCCGAACAGCCGATCCAGTTCACGGATTCCCGTAGGACTGGTGACGTTGATCTCGGTCAGGTAATCACCAATGACGTCCAGGCCAACAAACAGCAGGCCTTTTTCCCGCAAGGCCGGCCCCACTTGCTGACAAATCCATCGATCCCGCTCACTTAACTCCCGGCCCTCGGTGGTTCCTCCTACCGCCATGTTGCCGCGAGCGTCGCCTGGCGGAGGAATTCGCGCCAGGGCATAGGGAATGGGTTCGCCTTCCACCATCAATATCCGCTTGTCGCCGCTAGTGGCGATTTCCGGGATGTAGGCCTGCACCTGGATGGTCTGCCTGGCCAGCCGGGTGATGGTTTCAATGATCACATTGGTATTGAGATCCCCCTCGGTGACCACAAAGATGGACTGACCCCCCATGGCATCCAGGGGTTTGAGCACGATTTTCTTGTGTTCCGCCAGGAAGGCTTTGATGTCCCGGGGGGAACGGGTGATCAGGTTGGCGGGGCAGCACTGGGGGAACCAGGAGGTGAATGCCTTTTCGTTCACATCCCTCAGGGACTGGGGATCGTTGACGATCAGGGTTCCTCCGGCTTGCGCTCTTTCCAGGATATAGGTGCTGAAGATGTACTCCATGTCGAAGGGGGGGTCCTTGCGCATGAGGAGGGTATCCAGGGTTCCCAGGGGCGCATCGCGCTCCTCCCCCAGGTCGAACCAGTGATCCTTGTCGTCGCGAACTGTCAGCTGGCGCATGTGGCCCATGGCCTGTCCGTCGCGGATTCGCAGGTCAGTCTGCTCCATGTACCAGATTTCCCAGCCGCGCTTCTGCGCTTCCAGTAGCATGGCCAGGGTGCTGTCCTTGGGGGGTTTGATATTCTGAATGGGGTCCATCACGACCCCCAGGCGAACAGATTTCTCGCTCATGTTGTGTCCTTGCGTTGCCGAATCCGGGTACCCTTTCCCTTGTTCAGGGGTACGCTGGTTACCGCAAGTTTAGGCGTTGCGTCCGAGGCTTGCACCTGCCAAGTTGTTTACGGGTGGTTTGCAGAGGCCTTTATCGAGTTTTCAGGCGGCTGTCCTCATGGAAGCAACTGCTGCGATGTGTTAAAAACCGGTAGTAAATACGCGCATCGACTATTGATGTCAGCATTCGACTGCCGTTCCTTGTCTGGAAGTGCCTGTTGTTTAACAGGCCAGAAGTGAATGGATATAATCCGGAGGGTTTTTCAGTTGGCTAACGGTAACGGAAAGAGTCTGCATGGCTTGAAGATTTTGGTCATTGATGACTCGAAGACGATCAGGCGTACGGCTGAGACACTGCTTACGAAAGAGGGTTGTGAAGTATTCACCGCGGTGGATGGCTTTGATGCGTTGTCCAAGATCGCTGACCACCAGCCTGATATCGTTTTCGTAGACATCATGATGCCCAGGCTTGATGGTTACCAGACCTGCTCACTTATCAAACACAACAAGGTATTCCGTGATACGCCGGTGATCATGCTGTCCAGCAAGGACGGCTTGTTTGATCGGGCCCGGGGACGGATCGTCGGGTCCGAGCAGTACCTGACAAAACCCTTTACCAAGGACGAGTTGCTGGAAGCCATTGAGAAACATGTGCGCCAGTGACTGGCCTCGGAGGAGTTAATTCATGTCTCTGATCCTGATAGTTGATGATTCGCCCACCGAGGTGCACGTGATGAAAGGTGCGCTGGAGCAGGGCGGATTTGAGGTTGCCGTCGCCGTGAATGGTGAGGAGGCGATCACCATGGCCAGGGAATTGCATCCCAGCCTGATTTTTATGGACGTCGTCATGCCCGGCATGAATGGCTTCCAGGCTACCCGCAATATCGCCCGCGACCCTGAAACCTCTGATATTCCGGTTGTCATGGTGACTACAAAGGGGCAGGAAACCGACAAGATCTGGGGTATGCGCCAGGGTGCGGTGGATTACCTGGTGAAGCCGGTAAGACCCCCCGAGTTGCTCGCCAAGGCCAAGTCCATGTTGTCTGCACTCTGATATGGGTATATCCGCGGGAGAATTACGAACCCTGGCTGATCGGCCGTTTGAGCTGCTCCTGGAGATGGAGAGACTCACCCGTGTGGCCATCGCGGACCAGACAGAAGAAAAAATCGAACAAGAGTGGGTGGGTATCGGATTTCGCTTAAGCGGCGAGCGGTTCCTGGTCGACAGACGGCAGGTCAGGGAAGTGATGACCTATCCTGGGAAGATTACCCGGGTACCTGGCAGCAAGCGCTGGGTAGCAGGCCTGGCCAGCGTCAGGGGGCAGTTGGTGCCGGTTTATGACCTGAAAGCCTTTCTTGGCGGCGGTGTCAGTGTGCCCGACCGGGCCACCCGAATACTGGTGGCCAACAACCGGGATGTCCCGGCCGCCTTGATTGTTGACGAAGTTCTGGGGTTCCGGCGCTTCGCCAGCAAGGAATATACCGGCGAGTGGGCGCCGACAATTTTACGATGTGACCGGTATATGGCCGGCGCATACCGCCGGTCATCGGAAGTGTGGCCGGTTTTTGATTTGCAAGCCCTGCTGGAACATGCGCAGTTCCAGAATGTTGAGGCCTAGCGCAGGACATGAATGCCTGCGAACGAATGACAGGAACGAAATTATTATGACGGAAAGACCCAAAGGAAAGCCGTTATTGGCAATTCTGGGTGGCACAGTGGTAGTAAGCACTCTGCTGGCCGCCGCAAGCGTGTACGTGAATGGATATACTGGTGAATTGCGCAGCCAGCAAGGGCAGGCTCTGGTTGCAATGCAGTCGAATATTGACGATCTGTCGAACGGTCTTCGCCAGGTGGCAGGTCAGGATTGGGTGGCTCGCGGTGGTTTGTCGGATGCAGGGAGCGGACTGGCCCGCGCTCATGACCAGTTGGCGAAGCTGGAAGTTCCAGACTTGCTCGGCACCGAGGCCGTGGAGCGTGTGGCAGGTGATCGGTCCAGTGTCTCGCGAATTCAAAGCGCAACCAGGGATCTGATCAACACGGCGGGGACGTTGGCCGAGCTGCCGGTAATGGATGACGTGGCGCAGCAGGCGGAAGAGCTTGAATCTGCTGGTGACCAGGATGCCTCAGGCCAGTTGCTAATGGAGCTGGACGCCCAGGTCGCTGAGCTGGACAAGGCTCTAGGGCAGTTAAGTTCCCGGGTGGGCATTGCCCTAAAGACACTTGCCGGCCCCATGCAATGGTGGTTCAGCGTATGGGTCCCCCTGGGATTACTGGGGCTGGCGGTGCTGTCGGCTCTGGCTGCGATCCTTGTCTATCGTGCCGACGACAGTACTCGGGCGGCTGCTGCCAACCTGGCGGAGCAAAACACCCGTAACCAGGAGGCGATCCTCAGGCTGCTGGATGAGTTGTCCAACCTGGCCGATGGTGACCTGACCGTAGAGGCGACGGTGACCGAGGATATTACCGGGGCAATCGCTGACTCCATCAATTTTGCCATTGAGGCGCTGAGAGACCTGGTAATCACCATCAACGATTCGGCGATTATGGTGGATGGTGCCACCAAGCAGACCGAAGCCACGGTCTTGCACCTGGCCAGGGCCAGCGAGCAGCAGTCGGATCAGATCAGTGCCGCTACGGAATCTATTGCCCTCATGGCAGCCTCCACCGAACAGGTCGCCGGTAATGCCGAGCGTTCAGCCGACGTGGCCCGTCACTCGGTGGATGTGGCCCACAAGGGTGGCGATGCCGTGCGCAGGACCATTGACGGCATGAATGCGATTCGCGAAACCATCCAGGAGACCTCCAAGCGAATCAAGCGCCTGGGTGAGAGTTCCCAGGAAATAGGCAATATCGTCGAATTGATCAACGATATCGCCGAGCAGACCAACATCCTGGCGTTGAATGCGTCCATCCAGGCCTCCATGGCCGGTGAAGCAGGCAGAGGCTTTGCGGTTGTGGCTGACGAGGTCCAGCGTCTGGCGGAACGCTCTGCCAATGCGACCAAGCAGATAGAAGTCCTGGTGCGTACCATCCAGGCCGATACCAATGAGGCGGTGGTCTCAATGGAGCGCAGCACCACCGATGTGGTTGGCGGTGCGTTGCTGGCCGAGAACGCCGGGGCTGCACTGGAAGAGATTGAGCAGGTTTCCAACCAGATTGCCTCGCTGGTACAGGACATTTCCGGAACCGCAAGACAGCTCAAAGGCTCCTCGGGCGATATCGCCAGCAACATGAGCGTGTTGCAGGAGATCAGTTCCCAGACGGCCGAAAGCACCAGTGCTACTTCCACCTCTATTAGCAATCTGTCACAACTGGCCACCCAACTCAGGATGTCAGTGTCTGGTTTCAGGTTGCCCGAGTCGGCCAGTAAGTCCGGCATTTTTCCCAGGCCTTCCTTTTCGCAAAAGGACGGCAGCGATGTCAGCGGACCTGATACGTCCGATAAGACGTCCTGATTGATCAGGTAGATATGAGCGGAGGCGATCCAGTCACACTTCAATGGGTTAGCAAGGACCTGGCGGAAACAATCCAGGAAGCCCGGAACGCATTGGAGGAATATGTAGAGCGCGGTCAGAACCGGCGCTCCATGGAGCAGTGCGCCGAGCGATTGCACGTGGTGCAAGGTGTGCTTCGGATGGTGGAAATCTACGGTGCCGCGCTGCTGGTAGAGGAAATGGAGAAGGTGATCGCTTACCAGCTCAAGGGTGGTGAGAGCCTGACGAACCAGGATGATGCGCTGGACGCCCTGACCAGGGCTGTAGTGCAACTTCCCTCCTACCTGGAAAACGTGATTGCCGGCGGACGCGACATTGCCCTGGTGCTCTTGCCGCTGCTCAATGACCTGCGCTCGGTACGCGGGCATCCGCTGCTCAGCGAGGGAACCCTGTTGTTGCTCAATATGGGCGGCAAGGAACTGGCGCATAAGCCCCCTCCATCCCACGGCGGGAAGGGCGAGGCCGTCGATGTCATCCAGGCCACACGCCTGCTTCGTCCACGATACCAGTTGGGACTGTTGGGCTGGCTCAAGGGCCAGGCCGTCGACACCAACCTGAAGGTCATGGCGGAGGTGGTCAATCGCCTTGAGCAGGCCTCCGCCACCGATACATACCGGCGCCTGTGGTGGGTTGAAGGCGGCGTTCTGGAAGCGCTTTGCGATGGCGGACTGGAGACGGGTGTTTCACTGAAACGCCTGCTTGGCCAGGCTGACCGCGCCATGAAAGTAGTCATGGACAAGGGTGAGGAAGGGCTGAATACCCAGGACGTTGATGAGCTGGTTAACAACCTGCTGTATTACGTGGCCAGGGCTACCAGCGACGGTCCCCGTATTAGCGCAATTCGACGTGGCTACAGCCTGGATAACCTGCTTCCTACCGATGCGGCAGTGGATAAGGCCAGGGAAAGTCTTTCCGGTCCCAGCGTAAAGCTGATGAAGACCGTGGCGGCTGCCATCAAGGAAGACCTGGCCAAGGTAAAGGATGTCCTGGATATTTATGTGCGTACCGGCAGGGGCCAGGTAGAGGATCTGTTTCCCCAGGTAGGTATGTTGAAGAAGATCAGCGACACCCTGGGTGTCCTGGGCCTGGGTAGCCTGCGAGGCAATATCCAGACAGAGATAGATAATCTTGGCGCCATCGTTTCCGGTGAACATGAAGACGATGACGAGGTGCTGGAGCGAATCGCTGCCACATTGCTGCACGTGGAAGACACGATAGACGAGCAGCTGCTTCGAATGATTCTGCCAGATGTGGAGGGTGGGGAAGAGGATCAGGAAACCGACATTGATTACCAGCAGGTGACCGATGCGGTGTTGCGAGAGTGCTTACTGAATATGTCCAGGATCAAGGAAGCCATCAGCACGACGCTGGCTAACCCGGAGGACAGTCAAAGCCTGGACGCTATCCCCAGCTATTTCCGGGGAATCAACGCTGCGCTGCTAATGCTTAACCGGACCCGGGCGGTAAGTGTGGTGGGCAGGATCGCCAGCGTCTTCCACGCAGGCACCCGGGATAGCGTGAATAACTTCGCGCCCGAACTGCTGGACTGTCTGGCCGACGCCATAGTCAGTGTTGAGTACTACCTGGAAACAGTTCGTGCCGGCAGGGCCGATCCGTTCTATATGCTGGATAACGCGGACAAGTGCCTGGACAGGATGGGCGAGACCCGGGAAGAATTGATCCTGAAAGTCGAGCCTGAACGCAGCGGTGAGCGTGCCAGGGGTACGATTGTCGAGGCGCCCGAGGCAGGCCGGGGCGAAGAGGAACTGCAAAAAGCGGTGCAACCCGTCGGCATTGATGTCGAATCCGAGGCAGCCGCTGGTACCGGCCTGGAGCCGGAAATTCAACCCGTCGCTGATCGAGAAGATACCGGTATCAAGGTGCTGCGTACGGTTGAAGGACGGCCTGATCCGGAAATCATGGAGTTGTTTATCGAGGAGGCCAAGGAGGAAACCGA
>JBFFTZ010000101.1:0-8276 GCA_041571575.1 Gammaproteobacteria bacterium
ACTCGCATCCTGATGCCAAGCAAATTCAGAGAAGCCAGTGTCTGGCGTGCCCTGACTTGCAACGGCGCCAGCCTTTCAATGGCATACAATTTACCCACCAGGGGAGCCAGGATCGCGGTCTGGTACCCACAACCGGAACCAATCTCCAACACTTTCTCGGGTTTTCCATCCTCCAGCAGCGCCTGGGTCATCAGCGCCACCACATAGGGCTGGGAAATTGTCTGCCCATGGCCGATGGGCAGGGCGGTATCTTCGTAGGCCCGGCTCGCCATGGCTTCGTCCATGAACAAGTGCCTGGGTACATTTCGCACTTGCGCGAGCACCCTCTCGTCGGTAATACCCTGTTCTCGCAAACGCCTCACCAGGCGGTCACGGGTTCTCGCCGAGGTCATACCAATGCCGCGTATTCGTTGGTCCGCATTCATTTGGACAGCCACCCCCGAACCGACTCCAGTTGCGCGTGGCGAGTCAGGTCCACTTGAACAGGAGTAATAGATACGCAGCCGCTGGTAATGGCATGAAAATCGGTGCCTGGACCGGCGTCCTGTTCAGAGCCGGCAGGACCCACCCAGAATATGTCTCGTCCCCGGGGATCCTGGCTACGAATCACCGGTTCCGCCCGGTGCCGGTTACCCAGTCGGGTCACCTGCATGCCCTTGAGTTCATGATAGGCGACATCCGGAATATTGATGTTCAAAATACTGTCCTTGGGCAGGGGATGCTTGACCAGTCGTTGCACGATATCCCGGGCAACCCGGGCGGCAGTATCCATGTACCGGGGCTCGCCCCGGGTCACCAACGAGAATGCGATGGCGGGCAGACCCAGGCAGCGGCCTTCCATGGCTGCGGCCACGGTGCCCGAGTACAGCACATCGTCGCCCAGGTTCGCGCCGTCGTTTATTCCGGAAACAACCATATCCGGATCAGGATCCATCAGTCCGGTTATTGCCAGGTGCACGCAGTCCGTGGGTGTCCCGTTAACGAAAAACACGCCCTGCTCAGACTCTACAACCCGCAGGGGGCCATCCAGAGTGAGTGAATTGCTGGCACCACTGCGATTCATTTCAGGCGCCACAATGATGGTTTCGCCAAACTCGCTAATCGCTTCTGACAAGGCCCTGATCCCGGCGGATCGGTACCCATCGTCGTTGCTCACAAGAATCCGCAAACCGGATTTCCTCCTGACCGCGCCCAATCCCGTTGTGTTGTTGACACAGCAAGATCGAAATCGGCTTAACTACTGCTATGATCTGATTACCCCGGGGCCGCCCCGGGAAAGAGGTAACTATACTGGATTCACCGCAGGGAGGACGAGTGTGACAATGCGTTATCCACCCGACATTCCCGAAGATGGGGACGACGACGAACTGTCCTTGTTCCGCCGCAGCGTTGCCGATGCCATCCCCCACGAGCCAAAACCCTTCATCACGAAGCGTCCAAAGCCTCCGGCACGCGCACGCTTCAAACGAGCCGATGAGGCCCAGGTGCTTCGTGATAGCCTCGAGTTCGAAAGTCTCCATGGAATTTTCGACAACGGAGATCACCTGAACTACTGCAGGGAAGGCGTAAGCGAACAGATTCTGCGCAAATTGCGCAAGGGGCGTTACAGCCTCCAGGCGGAGGTGGATCTGCACGGACTGACTGTCCCGAAAGCCCGGGTGGAGCTAAACGACTTTCTTGCAGAGTGTCGCCGGGAACGCCTGAGTTGCGTGCGAGTCATTCATGGCAAAGGTCTTCGTTCAGGCAACGGCGGGCCGGTACTCAAATCCAAGGTCGCGTTGTGGCTGAAGCTTGCCAATTACGTAATCGCCTATACCTCGGCCCGTCCCACGGACGGAGGCACTGGAGCCTTGTACGTGTTGCTCGAAAGAATACGCTAGGCTTCGGGCTTTGAGTGCCGGGCCTCCCGGCAGTCGAGCAACTCCCGCAGTACGGCGGTCGCAAAACACCCGCTGGGAAGAGTGAAAGCCAACTCAAGCGAGTCGTCTGAAAAGGCCCAGCTCATTTCGGCCACATCCAGGACAAGGCGTCGCCGGTCGGCCTTGACCCGAGATGCACACAGGCCATCCACCCAGGCCGAATAAGCCGCGAGAACCCCTTGCTCCAGCGCAAGCGCTTCACCCACTGGTTGCATCCCCGATTCGCCGGGCATAGGGCCCGTGGGGCCCACATCCCTGGAGGCCAGCCTGCCAAGAATTTCCTCATCCACAGTCTCTGCCACAAACAGGCTCCGGGAGCCGGCCAGCATTAACAGCTCTCCGGGCAATGCGGTGTTCCAATTCCCTTCCCGGATTCGTCTTGCCAGCACTTCGTTAAACAGTGCCGACCGGGCGGCGGAAAAGGCAAACTCCCGGTCATTACGATGCCAGCGCCTGCGCGGGTCAGACAGGACTCTTTGCGCAAGTCCAAGGTTACCCATATCGCGACCGAAACGTTGATCGCCAAAGAAATTGGGAACCCCGCCTTTGGCCACACGTTGCAAACGGGCCTCCAGAGCTTCCCGGTCTCCTTCCAGTTGCCTGATCACCAGGCGAAACTTGTTCCCCCGGTGAGTGCCACGCCTGAGCTTGCGGCGATGCGCGGTAGCTGCCAGGACTTTGAATCCCTGGGTCTCAAGGGCGAGCCATTCATCGCAGCTCAACGCCCCTCCCGGCAACGAGAAATACTGTCGTGTCACGGCCCAGCGATCCTTCAGACCCGAGTAGCCCAGGTCTCGACGCTGCACCTCTGCCAGGCGGGCAATCTGGCCTGCTACCCAGGCAGTATTGCAGTCGGTCTTCTCAACCCACAGGAGGATATGTTCACCCTCCCCGTCAGGCTCAAAGCCCAGCACTTCCTCCACCTGGAAGTCCTCGCTCTTGCAGCGCATCACCCCTGAGGCCGAATACGGACCCAGGGCAAGCACCTCCGACCAGGAGAATTCAGGGTGTGTCTCAGTCATAAATTATTGTCCGATAAATGCCGGCGCAGCCCGGGCGGCTGGCCAAAACGACAAAGAAAAAGGCGAGTCCCTAAGGGGTCTCGCCCTCTTTTGTTTTGGTATCTGGATCGGCAAGAAAAATCAGTTGCTCGTCCGACTTGATCATGCCCAGTTCACTGCGCGCACGCTCTTCGACCGCAGCAGTGCCCTCTTTCAAATCCATGACCTCGGCTTCCAGGGTATCGTTGCGCTCGCTCAGCCTCTTGTTTTCTTCTACCTGGGCATCGACTTCATTATGCAAACGCCAAAGCTCCGGGATCCCGTTTTCTCCGAGCCACAATCTTGCCTGCAACACCAGCAGTAAGAGCAATAGTAATACCGCGATTAACCGCATAGGCTCATGGCAGACGGATCGGGAAAGCGCTGCGGCCTGCGTAGGCAGCATCGTCACCCAGCTGTTCCTGAATACGAAGCAACTGGTTGTACTTGGCAAGGCGATCCGAGCGAGACATAGAGCCGGTCTTGATCTGGGAGGCCGTGGTCGCCGCCGCGATATCGGCGATAGTGCTGTCCTCGGTCTCACCGGAGCGATGGGAAACAACGGCCGCGTAACCCGCTTCTTCGGCCATGGCGATGGCTTCCAGGGTTTCGGTCAAGGTGCCGATCTGATTAGGCTTGATCAAGATCGCGTTGGCCACATCCATCCCGATGCCCTTGGCCAGAATTTCAGTATTGGTCACGAACAGGTCGTCACCGACCAGCTGCACCCGGTCTCCCAGGCGACGGGTCAGGACCTGCCAGCCATCCCAGTCACTCTCGTCCATGCCGTCTTCGATGGTGATAATGGGGTAGCGATCAACCAGTTCGGCCAGGTATTCCACGAACTCTTCCGAGGTAAAGCTGCGGCCCTCTGATTCCAGGTTGTACTTGCCGTCCTTGTAAAATTCGCTGCTGGCCACATCCAGACCCAGGAACACATCTTCCCCTGCCTTGTACCCGGCGCGTTCAATGGCAACCAGGATTGTCTTCAGTGCTTCTTCATTGGACGACAGGTCAGGAGCAAAACCACCCTCGTCACCCACTGCAGTATTCAAGCCTTTCTCGCTCAGCACCGCACGCAGTGTATGGAAGATCTCGGCACCACAACGCAGGGCCTCGCCCAGGTTGGCCGCGCCTACCGGCAGGACCATGAATTCCTGAATGTCCACGCTGTTATCCGCATGGGCGCCGCCATTGATGATGTTCATCATCGGCACCGGCAGGGTCTTGGCTCCCGGCCCGCCCAGGTAGGCATAAAGGGCGATGCCCGCGTCAGCCGCTGCCGCGTGGGCCGCAGCCAGGGACACTGCCAGGATCGCGTTGGCGCCCAGGCGTGACTTGTTGGGAGTACCGTCCAGCTCGCACATCTTGTCATCGATGCCGCGCTGGTCGGTGACCTCCATTCCCAACAGGGCATCACGAATTTCACCGTTCACATAGCCCACGGCGGTAAGAACGCCCTTGCCCATATAACGCGCCTTGTCGCCATCACGCAGCTCAACAGCTTCACGACTGCCGGTAGATGCGCCAGAGGGCACGGCCGCGCGGCCCATGGTGCCGGAGCTGAGAATGACGTCGGCTTCCACGGTCGGGTTGCCACGGGAATCAATTATTTCACGGCCGCGGATATCGGCAATAACACTCATTGGTAATCTCTCCTGGTTGGTTATCGCACGGGTGCCTACAGGCCCAGTCGCGACTCCTCAAAATCTGTGGACTTAACAATACGGTCCAGCTCACAAAGGGTTTCAAGTAAAGGCCGCATGCGGTCCAGCGGCCAGGCATTCGGGCCGTCGCTAAGCGCTTTTTCCGGATCGGGGTGGGTTTCCATGAACAGTCCGGATATTCCTGCAGCCACCGCAGCACGCGCCAGTACCGGCACGAATTCACGCTGTCCGCCGGAAGAGGTTCCTTTGCCGCCGGGCAACTGAACCGAATGGGTGCCATCAAATACCACCGGGGCACCGGTTGAACGCATTACCGCCAGCGAACGCATGTCGGACACCAGGTTGTTATAACCAAAGGTGAACCCCCGCTCGCAAACCATGATCTGCTGGTTGCCGGTGGAACGTGCCTTGTCCACCACGTTACCCATCTCCCAGGGCGACAGAAACTGGCCTTTCTTGATATTGACCGGAATCCCCTGGCTGGCAACGTTCAGAATGTAATTTGTCTGCCTGCAAAGGAATGCAGGGGTCTGCAACACGTCCACCACGCTGGCCACTTCGGCCATGGGTGTGTCCTCGTGCACATCGGTGATCACCGGCACACCAATTTGGCGCTTCACCTCTGACAGGATTCTCAGACCCTCTTCCATGCCGGGGCCACGGAAGCTGTCCCGGGAAGAGCGATTGGCCTTGTCAAAGGAGGACTTATAAATAAAGCCCATGCCCAGGCGGGCGGTCAGCTCCTTGAGCTGCCCGGCTGTATCCAATGCCAATTGTTCACTCTCCACCACGCAGGGACCTGCGATCAGGAACAGGGGTTGGTCAATACCGACTTCAAAGCCACAAAGCTTCATTACGAGCCTCTTCTACGCATCCAGCTCTTCGCGATACCGACGGGCGGCGCCCACGAAACCGGAGAACAATGGATGGCCGTCACGGGGAGTCGACGTGAACTCCGGATGGAACTGGCTGGCCAGGAACCAGGGATGATCGGGCAATTCAATAATTTCTACCAGCCCGTCAGCTGAGCGGCCCGAGAAACTCATTCCCGCCTCACGCATTCTTTCCAGGTAGTTGTTATTGAATTCATAGCGGTGACGATGGCGCTCCATGACGCTTTCGGCGCCGTAGCTGCGAGCAGCCAGGCTACCGGGCTCCAGGAAAGCTTCCTGGGCACCCAGCCTCATGGTGCCCCCAAGGTCAGATTCCTTGCTGCGCGCCTGCACGCCCTGGAACTGGTCCTGCCATTCGGTGATCAGGGCAATTACCGGGTTCTCAGACTTGTCGTTGAACTCCGAACTATCGGCATCGGCAATTCCCAGTACATGTCGGGCGTATTCAATTACCGCAACCTGCATACCCAGGCAAATGCCCAGGTAGGGAATATTGTTTTCGCGAGCCAGCTTGACCGCCTGGATCTTGCCCTCGATGCCGCGCTCACCGAATCCGCCCGGAACCAGGATCGCGTCCACACCGTCCAGCAATCCAATCCCCTGTTTCTCGATGGACTCGGCTTCTACGTAATGGATATTGACCTTGGTACGGGTATGCACGCCGGCATGCACCAACGCCTCGGTGAGAGAAATGTAGGCATCCCGAAGATCCATGTACTTGCCCACCATGGCGATATTCACTTCCGCTTCAGGGTTCTGCTTGGCTTCAACCACCGCATCCCAATCGCTTAAGTCGGCAGGCGGCACATCCAGGCCCAGTTTCTCAACGACAATTTCGTCCAGCTGCTGTTCCAGCAACATGCGCGGAATCTTGTACAGATCGTCGGCGTCTCTTGCTGAGATTACTGCCCGCTCTTCAACATTGGTGAACAGGGAAATTTTCCGTCTCTGCTCATCCGGCAGCGCCTTTTCAGAGCGGCAAATCAGTATATCCGGCTGGATCCCGATTGAACGCAGTTCCTTGACCGAATGCTGAGTAGGCTTGGTCTTGATTTCCGAAGACACGGCGATGTAAGGCACCAGGGTCAGGTGGATATATATCGCCTGATCCCGACCCAGTTCCACGCCCAACTGGCGAATGGCCTCCATGAACGGCAAAGACTCGATGTCACCCACCGTGCCGCCAATTTCCACCATACAAACGTCGGCATCACCAGCGCCAAGGATCACGCTGCGCTTTATCTCGTCAGTAATATGGGGAATCACCTGGACAGTTCCGCCCAGGTAGTCACCCCGGCGCTCTTTTTCGATCACCGTGAGGTAGATTCTCCCGGTGGTGAAATTACTGTTGCGCCCGGTCGTAGTCCGCACGAAGCGTTCGTAGTGACCCAGGTCCAGGTCGGTCTCCGCCCCGTCACTGGTGACAAATACTTCACCGTGCTGGAAGGGACTCATGGTTCCCGGATCCACGTTGATATAGGGGTCCAGCTTAATCATGCTGACCTTGAGGCCGCGCGCTTCAAGAATAGCGCCCAGGGAGGCTGCCGTGATTCCCTTACCTAAAGAAGAAACCACACCGCCGGTAACAAAAACAAAACGGGTCATTTAGAATTTCCGCCTGAAGAATTAATGTGCCGTGCGCACACTGCAAGACGGGGTTCTAAGTTACCAGAACGCCCCTTTCCGGACAATGGGAAACCCCTCACCCGGCGGGAATACCGGCATCTTCGCGGGGAATAGTTCCGCTGGAGTATGAATTCGAGCAACAGGGGCCTACACAACCAGCCTGGGGGCATCTTTCCAGCCCACTATCAGGGCATCACCACCGGCCGTTGAAGCAAACTCCTGCTCGACCCAGAATTGACCCACCGCAGCGAGTCTGCCGTCCACGTAGACCAGGGGAACCCGGTCCCGCATCCAGGGCAACACACCGGCATCCTGGAACAAATCGCGCAAACCCTGGCTGCCCTCGCGTCCGGCAAGCCTGAGCTTCTCTCCCCCGCGCCTGAAGCGTACTTCAATCTCTTTTCCTTCCAGGGCCCCGGGATCAAGCCCCGGCCCGGGCCCCTCAACCAGGGATAATTGCCCCAAACCCCCAGGCAACTCCAGCACCGCCTTCGCCGACCATGGCAGCGACCCGCCCGGGGGTGGCGCCTGGGTGGGTTGAATAATCAATCTGCCCCGGTATCGGCGAATCTCGGCCCCCTGCCATGACAAACAGGGCAGAGCCTGGGGCTTCGCCTTCAACACCTGCTCGGGCAGCAAGGCCAGTACATGGGCGGGAGGATTGGGCAATCCCGCCCGACCGACCCAATAACGCACGAGGTTTCCTGTCCGGGGCGGGTCCAGGGCCAACAATTCTTGGACCAGCAGGTCCCCGTCAATGGAACAGCGCTGATAATCATCCTCGGCCAATTGCTCCAGCAATCCGCGGGCCTCCCCACAATAGCGCGCGCTGCGCGAGGCGCCCCGGGCTGCGGCCGGCCAGCGTTGCTTCAAGGCAGGCAGCACCTGGTGGCGCAAATAATTGCGATCAAAGTTCGTGTCCCGGTTGCTGGGCTCTTCAATCCACTCCACTCCCCGCTGACAGGCCCAGTGGCGCAATTCTTCCCGGGGGAAATCCAGAAGTGGTCGAAAGTGGCAGCCGGATCCGAACGCCGCGATGAACGGCATGGCCGCCAGCCCCGCCACTCCGGCGCCACGCATCAGCTGCAGCAACACGGTTTCCAGCTGGTCATCCTGGTGATGACCGGTGAG
>JBFFTZ010000102.1:0-8263 GCA_041571575.1 Gammaproteobacteria bacterium
CGCCTTGTCAGTCATCATGTCTACGATGATTTGATCTTCCTCGACCACATCACCGACTTTGACGTGCCACTCGCCGATCTCCGCTTCAACGGTTCCTTCACCCAGGTCCGGCAACTTGAAAACATAGGTACTCATATCAAGCCTCCAGAACGGCACGCAGCGCGTTGATGATACGTTTCTGACCGGGGAAGTATTCCCACTCGAATGCATGAGGGTAAGGCGTATCCCAACCGGTCACTCTTTGAATCGGGGCCTCCAGGTGCCAGAAGCATTCTTCCTGGATAGTGGCTGAAAGCTCGGCGCCATAACCACCAAAGCGTGTTGCCTCGTGGACAATTACGCAGCGTCCGGTTTTTTGTACCGAGCTGCGCAGGGTGTCTACATCCAGCGGCGCCATGCTGCGGACATCAATAATTTCTGCGTCAATGCCGCTACTTGCGGCGGCAGCTTCGGCCACATGTACCATGGTGCCGTAGGTGATGATCGTGGCGTCATTACCCGGGCGCACGATTTCTGCCTTGCCGATGGGTACGGTGTAATGTCCGTCGGGAACCTCGCCCTTGGGATGGGTGCTCCAGGGCCTGGCCGGCTTGTCAGGATCGCCGTCAAACGGTCCGTTATAGATGCGCTTGGGCTCAAAGAACACCACCGGATCGTCATCTTCGATGGCACTGAGCAGCATGCCCTTGGCATCATAGGGATTGGATGGCATGACGACCTTGATGCCGCTGACATGGGTGAAAATGCCCTCGGGACTTTGAGAGTGAGTCTGGCCTCCACGAATGCCGCCACCGCAGGGGGTGCGGATCGTGATCGGTGCGTAGAAGTCTCCCGCGCTGCGATGACGCAAGCGGGCAAGTTCAGAGACAATCTGGTCGAACGCCGGATAGATATAGTCGGCAAACTGGATTTCAGCCACCGGCCGCATACCGTTGACGCCCATGCCTATGGCTGTGGCGACAATCCCGCCCTCGGCGATAGGCGTATCCAGCACACGGTGCTCGCCATGCTTTCTCTGCAGTCCCTCGGTGCAGCGAAAGACGCCGCCGAAGTAGCCAATGTCTTCGCCCATTAACACCACGTAAGGATCGTTGCTCAGGGCGATATCCATGGCTGAGTTAAGGGCCTGGATCATATTCATTTGTGCCATGACTACTTGTCTCCTTCGGCGAGCATTTGTTCCCGCTGTTTCTTAAGGTGCTCTGGCATTTCCTTGAAGACATCCTCAAACATATTGCTTGGATCCAGGCTGGGGCCCTCACTCATTGTTCCGTAGGTGCAAGCCTCTTTCCAGCTGTCCGCCGCATGCTTTTCGAGTTCCTTTTCCAGGGCCTCGTGCTGCTTCTCGCTCCACTCGCCCAACTGGATCAGGTGCTGCTTCAGGCGCTTGATTGGGTCGCCAAGCGGCCATGCCTCGAACTCTTCCTTGGGGCGGTAACGAGAGGGGTCATCGCTCGTAGAATGGGCCGATGCACGGTAGGTCACGTGCTCGATGAGGGTGGGACCGGCGCCCGTCCTGGCCCGTTCGGCTGCCCACTGGGTGACCGCGTAAACCGCCAGGAAATCGTTGCCGTCTACCCGGACTCCAGGGATGCCGTAGCCCAGGCCCCGAGCGGCGAAGGGTTCGCGGGTGCCGCCGGCAAAGGCCTGGAAGGTGGAAATGGCCCACTGGTTGTTCACCACGTTAAGGATTACCGGCGCCTGGTAGACCGAGGCGAAGGTCAGAGCATGGTGAAAATCAGGCTCTGCCGTGCTGCCGTCTCCAATCCAGGATGCAGCCAGGTTGTCCTCTCCCTTCATGGCCGAGGCCATGGCCCAGCCCACCGCCTGGGGATACTGGGTGGTCAGGTTTCCGGATATGGAAAACAGGTTGCCTTCTCGGCTGTGATACATGATGGGCATCTGTCTCCCCTTGCACATATCGCGGGTGTTAGACAGGCACTGGCACATCAGGTCCACAAGCTTGCGCCCACGGGCAACTTGTAGCCCCTGGTTCCGGTAGGACGGGAACAGCATGTCTCCCGGACGCAATGCCATGGTCTGGGCGACGGCGACGGCTTCTTCGCCGGTGCACTTCACATAGAAGGAAATCTTGCCCTGGCGCTGCACTCTCTGCATACGTTCGTCAAACGCGCGGGTGAGCATCATATGTCGCAGGCCCACCTGCAGCACCTCGGGTTCCAGGTGGGGGTTCCATGGGCCGGTGGTCTTGGCGTCATCCTTAAGAACCCGGACCATGCTATGAGCAAGGTCCGTCATATCCATGGCGTGGGTGTTGACGTCCGGACGCATGACCTCGCCTGGCTGGGAGATCTGGAGGTAACTGAAATCCGGCTTGTCCCCCGGCCTGGCCGGTGGATGCGGAATGTGCAAACGGGATTTTTGGATCATGTTTGGCTCAACCTTCTACTTAGTTCTGGTGGGCGGTCATTCGGACCCGGCCCCCGAAGCGTGGTCGCACATTTTACATTGCTTGGAAAAATGGTGCGTACTGATGGTCCGGATTTTCAATTTTTGGGCCTGATTCATAGGTTTTGCTGCGATGCCGCAAAAGATTTGACCGACAATGTTTGCGCAGCGTTTTTGACCCTGTCCACGAAAACGGGTCTATACTAGAATTCTGCTGACCAGGATTGGTGGCGCAACCAAAGGGGAATATGATGCCCTGGCATTATCAATTGCGACGTTTTGTAGACACCGCCATGTATCTCGCCGTGGCAGGTCTGCTGCTGTATCCCGGCCTTGTTCTGGTGCAGGCGGACCTGATTAATTCACGGATTCTGTTTCCGGCGCTGATTGTGATATTTCTGTTTTCTTCGCCTCCGAAGTGGATGCGGCACTGATCGAGTCGATGTTCCCGGTCTCATCGAGATTGATAGACATCACACTCGCCCTGCGCATCATGTCCAGTTGCCCGGACGCAACACCAAAATGAAACATCAGTTCCTGGTCGCTGACCGGGGGCACTGCTTTTCGTCTTTCGTTGTTGCGGAATCGTCGTCGGTTGCTACTGGACCAGGCGGCGATGATGATGAAAATCAGGGTGATGCTGACGATGTACCATCGCAGCACGAACAGCAGTCCTTGCAAGCCACCATCCTCGATCATGGATTCGTAGGCGATGTCCAGGCCGGCCCACCATGCCAGCAAGCTGATAAGCGGCGTCCACAGATAGGCATACAGCGACCACATTATGGCGGTGAACGCTGCCTCATTTCTGCGCCTGCTCCGGGACAACAAGTGCGGCACATCGATGATCGGTGGTTTTGATGAATTAACCATTGCCTCGTGCCTACTCAAGTCGGATTCCGCGATCCGGACTTGTCCAGATGGCCCGGGTGTCACGGGGTTTGCGCAGCGCTCTTGGCAGTGCGACAAGGGTGGCGGCGGTCTGGATGGTCCAGTAGACCATGGGGTACCAGATCATCCAGTAGTAGTAACGTCCCAGGCGGGGTTCATAACGGCTGTCGATGGCCAGTGAGATGCCGAACTGAAGCAGGCAGGTGCCGCCCAGCACCACGCCAGCCCAGCCGGGCAGGAAGGCCGCGCCACGCAGCACGGGCGGAAGCTCAACGAACAAGCCCACGGTGGCCACCAGGAAAATTAGCGCTATCAAATGTGCCCAGGCGGTACTCACCACGAGTTCCAGGACCACGAGCCAGATTCGGCGTTTCTGCCAGTTCATCAGCGAGGACCAGTAGCGAAGGAAAACCTCCAGACCGCCCTGGGCCCAGCGCAGACGCTGGCGCCACAGGCCCTTGAGTGTTTCCGGCATCAGGATCCAGCACAGGGCATTGGGCTCGTAACGAATGTCCCAGTGGTTTGACTGCAGCCGCCAACTGATGTCGATATCCTCGGTGATCATGTTCAGATCCCAATAGCCGACTTTTTGCAGGGCTGCTTTGCGAAAAGCCGCCACAACGCCGGATACTGTGAAGACGCGCCCATAGATTCTCTGGGCCCGCTTGATCATGCCAATAATCGAGGAGAACTCGCCGACCTGGATTTTTCCGAGCAGGGAGCTTCGATTGCGAATCCGCGGGTTGCCGGTCACCGCGCCTACCCGTGGACCATCGTTGAAGTGACGGACAATCCAGCGGGTCGCGTGTTTGTCCAGCAGGGCGTCTCCGTCCAGGCAGATCAGGATTTCGTGGCGCGAGGCCAGGGCACCCATGCGCAGGCCCATGGCCTTGCCCTGGTTTTGATCGAAGTGGATGACTCGAACCCGGGGCTCTGCGGCAGCGATCTCGTCGAGAATTTCTCCGGTGCTGTCCCCGCTGCAATCGTTGATCGCAATGATCTCGAACTCGGGGTAATCCTGCTCAAGCAGGGCCTGGATTGTTTCCCGGGCGTTATCGCCCTCGTTATGGCAGGGCACCAGGTAGGTAACCGGCGGGGTTTGTTTCAGTTCCGGCGGATTATCGTAGCGGCGGTGATCTGAATTTTCCCGATAATAGAAGTAGTAAACGGCACCGATCATCCAGACGTAGGTCATGAACAATGGATAATAGAAGGCGAATTCAAGCAGGCCATTGACCACGCTTTCGATACTCATGGCTGGCTCCTTGCGGGATACTCGGCCACAGATATTCCCTCGCGCAGCTCTGACTGTTCCGGGTGATCCCTCAGGAAATCGTCCGGGTAATAGGCCAGGTTTCTGATCCCCAGTGACTGCAGCAAGCGGAAGGTGTTTTTCAATTCCGGCGAGGGCACCTGGCGTTTGTTTCGCCAGTCCACAGTCTGGAGTTGGAAGATCGTTCTTGATGCATCGGTGCCGTGAGCCAGGGCCCGTTCTGCCAACTTGCGGTAGTAGCGTTGTGCCTCTGCGGAATTGTCGATGTTTTCCAGATAGGGCATCGCCATTACCGTGACGAAATCATAGTGGGCCAGGAACCGGGCGTAGTCCTGGGCAAGCAGGCGGGGTCCATCTGTTCCAGTCAGCGCGGGGGAAAACATGTTTCGCGAGGTTTTCATACCAGCCTGGTAGTCGTGGACGACACTGGCCAGTTGATCGGTAAATTCCACCAGGGTGAGGGTTTTCAGAACGGCCCAGCGTTGGGCGACCCGGGGGTTGGTTTTCAGCTTTAGCAGGTCGGGGGCTTCGCCGTACAGGTCCTGGTAAGCCTTGATGGCGTAGGGACTCGCGTCTTCAAGTTCGTTCAGTCGGCCGTCATCGTGAAAATGCAGGCCATCGAAACGGGCCTGGCGGGCCAGGTCTTCATAGATGCCAGTGATGACCGCCCTGGCGTCGGGATTGAACGGGGAAAGCCGGGGTTCCGCGGCAGGGTCGAGGCTCTCGCCCGTGGGGCCTGCCTGCAGCACTCGCCAGTCAGGATCGATGGTATCGCCGACGAAACTCAGGATGGGCATCCAGGCATACACACGCACGCCGGCCCGGGTTTTGAGTTGCCATGCTGCCCGGTTAAACAGGTCCGAGCGAACCGGCAGGTAACGATTGGGGAAGTAAAGTGCCTCGGCGCCACCATCACCGTCCAGGTCCGAGAATGCCTGGAGGAAAACATGGCTGATTTGTAACTGATGAATACGTTCCACCAGGACGCCCAGGTTGCGTTCCTGCTGTGCCGGGTCCGGATCGTAAACGTAGTCCAGGTCAACCTGGGCCGCCCGGACCAGTGGCTGGGCAGGCGGTCTTAACAGGGTAGTTGCAAGTTCCCGGATACCCGGATTGTTGTTGATCAGGTGTCGGTGCAGGACGGTGCTGCCGGGCTGGTTGCCAAAATTAGGCTCCAGAGTCAGCGACCAGGGCATGCCGCTTTGGCGGGCCAGCTTCACGGTGATCTTGCTGTGGGCGCCATAGGGCCAGGTCATTATCCTGGGAGCGCGACCGGTGTGACTGGCGATGATTTTCGAGCTGGTCTGCAGGTCGGTGAGAATCCGTTTTGTATAGTCCTCCAGGGTCTCATAACTACCATCGCTGTAGGCCAGGGAAACCGCGGCCGGCTGGGTGTTGCCCTGGGGATTGGCCATAATTCCCTGGTGCATCCCATGGCTGTGGGAGGCGAACTCCACCAGGCCCGAGTCCTGCATTTCCCGAATCTGTTCCCAGCTTAGGAACGCCGAGCGATTTCGCGCTTGTCCGGCGTAGACGACAGTCTTTTCGCCTTCGACCCAATCGGTGACCAGGCTTGATATCGCCGGGTAGTTGAACAGCTTGAGCAGCGGGTAGACGTGGGTGTACATGCTGATCAGTCCGTCGTCGAAGCTCAGTAGCACCGGATTGGCTGGCAAGGCGTCTCCAGCGCTTTTCGCAGCAATTACCTGGTCCATGCTTACCGGGTGGAAGTCGTTGTCCCGAAGCCAGCGAAAGTGCTCGACCAGGGCGCTGGTGGTGACAGCCATGCTGTCAGGGCCCTGTTCGTCTGTGAAATCGTGGTAGGTCTATATATGCAGGGGGCCAGACTGGGCCAGGGCCAGTCCGGTTGATAGCAGCATCAGGATGCCAAGAAGGTAGCGCGAGATCACAGGCGTCCCTCCAGTCCCAGCAGCAATGTATTGCTGGTCTCCATCCCGCCGTCATAGGCATGTCGACCGCGCTGGGCGCCCAGGCTGAGTGACCAGCTGTCGTTGAAACGTATACCGAACTCGTATTCCAGGCTCCATATGGAATTGCTTCCGTAGGACTCCTGGTAATAGTTTCCGAACCGGGGGTGGAGTCGATGGTACAGGCCCCGATCAGCGCCCCTGAAAACGACCCAGCGCATGTCCGCGCCCACAATCAGGGAGCGATCGCTGGAAGGGTTGTAGTAACTGGTCAGGTCTTCGGTGTTGCTGGAAAAGTAGGCCGATGCGGTGCCGTCAAGCTTGAACCAGGTCTTGTTCACGGCTCTTTGTCGGCCATAGAGCGAAAGGCCCCGGCGTCGATTGCCGTCATCGAAGCTGGCCAGGGTAAGGGTGCTTCCCAGGGACAGGGATTCGTTGGGGTTGTACCTGGCTCGAAACGTCAATTCATCGCTGCTTACACCATTGAGATCTGCCCGCAAAGGAGTCTCGTAGCTGTTCAGCTGGCCACCGGCCCCCACTGTCCACAGGTCGGAGACATGCCAGTTCAGCTCGGCATGCAGCCCGGCATCTCCGCCCCAGCGCCGGGTGCTGATTTCACCGCGCGCGTCCCAGCCCGGTCGCCTGTATTCGGCCCCGGCGGCGATGCGCGAGCGCTCGCCATCCCCCTCGGGGAATTCCGCAAAGCTGTCGAAGGTGTGGGCGTAAAAGCGGAACCAGTCATATTTTGGTGGCGTGTACCACCATCCCTGCAGGGTGTATTGCTGACTGCCGAAGGTGTCGCCCGTGCTGTCGCCGGTAGAGGCCTCGACGACCAGCTGGCTTTCTTCGTGAAGCTGCCATGTCCGGGCGAGCTGTGTTACCGGTCGGCTTTCAGGATAGTCCTTCTGGAGATCTCGAATCGCCGCGGCTGCCGCCGGATAATCCTGTCTGGCAAGCTGTGTACGGGACCAGCCGGCGCGAGCCCCCAGGTGCTCCGGGTACATGGTAAGAATTTGCTGATACTGGGCCAGTGCCTTGTCTGGCCAGCCCCGCCACAGGTATATGGAGGCCAGTTCCTGCCTGGCATCCACGTTGTTGGGCGCCTCGCGGGTTATCGCCTCCAGTTGCGCCTGGGCCAGTTCCAGCTGGTCGGCGTAGGAGCGTGCAAGGATCGAACGCAGACGGGCGTTCATGTAGAGATCGCCTGGCTGTTGGCCCCCTTGTAGGCTGGCGGCCTGTCTGGCCTGGATCGCGTCTGCGTAGGCGATTGCCCGGTCCAGTTGCCCGGTGTCCAGCAGTGCGTAAAAGTACTCTTCCTGGTAATCCAGGTTGTCCGGCTCCGTGGCAAGACAGTCAGACAGCAACAGCAAAGAAGTCTCGGCCTGGCCATTGGCCAGGTAGGCCCGGGCGGCGGCAAAGCGGATATTGTTTGCCGGATCTATTCCCTCTGCTGTCAGCGCCTCGTATTCGGCGACTGCTTCCGCGACGTGCCCTGCATCGACCAGGGCGACCAGCCGGTCGGTACGCAGGCGCCGGTAGAGCGGCGTGTCTGGCGGGACACTGGCGATGTGGCTATCCAGCATGGCCAGGGCCTGTTCGCTTTTCTCTGATTCGCTGCCGGGTGTGGAGTAAGTGCGGGCGGCACTTCGAATCGACAGGGCAATCTGGTCGCCCTCCAGATTTCCCATTTCCTGCTGGCTGAGAATGCCGGGGTGCTGGCGAGCCAGTTCCAGGGCGTACTCGGGAAGCATCATTTCGCCGA
>JBFFTZ010000103.1:0-8240 GCA_041571575.1 Gammaproteobacteria bacterium
AACCAGCACGTCGGCACCGCTGTCGCGCCACCTGGGCAGGTTTTCGTCAGCGGCCGCCGGGTTGGTAAATTCGACGATAACATCGCAACCCGAGAGCGAGGCCGGGTCGGCGCTGGCCTTGTGACCGAGTATTTCCTGTCCCTCCCTGCCCGGCGCATACAGGCCGCCTATGGCCAGGTCACTCTCCCCGGCCACGGCAGCGATGGTTAGTCGCCCCATGGTGCCGTTTGCCCCGGATATTCCAACGTTGATCATGCGTGAATTCCTCGTGGAGATTGCGCTTCGACCCCAATTCTCCGGCTATGAACGGAACCGAACAACCATCATATCTGGTGACAGTTACCCTATTTCGATACTACCCCTAGGGATGCCCGTGATCGAATCCGTGTTCCAGTTGGTGCTGGTAGTCTTCGGCATCGAAGTAGCCCATGGAGACGGCGATCAATCCATCATCGCCAAAGGTCCACTCCTCGTAGCCACTGAAGCGCACTGATTTACCAGTGCCGCCGGGGCCGGTATTGGTACCCACGAAGGTCCAGTGATAGGTCACCTGGCCCGACCTGATTTCCAGGGCGTCCATGAATAATTCCAGGTCCGGAAATGCACTCATGAACCCTTCGGCCACCTGGGTAATCGCCTCGCGACCTACCGCCGGGGAACCGTTCACCAACAGCGATCCGTCTTCAGCGAAAAACCCGGCGACACTTGCAGCATCCTGGCTGTTCCACGCCGCCGTGTAATTGGTGGCAAACATTTCCAGCGTATCGTCATTCATCAGCGTCCCTCCGGAAGTACAGGCGGCAAGCATAAAACCCAGCACAACCAGGCCGGCGGCGATCTTCCCTGTCCTACCCGGCCCGCTGGATCTATCTTTTAGTGGTCGCACTCAAAATCATCCTCACCCACGGGACGGCACTGGGGCGGGAAGCCGCGGGCACGCCAATAATCATAAACACCCATCTCGCGAATCACCCGCTTGCGATGGGGGGATGCAAGGAAATGCGGGAAACTGGGATTCCACCAGTCCGCCAAATTAATAGTTGGATGGATGTTCTCGTAGGATCTGAATATTACGGGTATAAAAGATGCAGCCTTGCTCCAGTCGAATTTTTCCCCGCTGCGCGCTTCGATTTCTATGATGAATTGGCGGAGTTCACCCTCGTAATCAAAATCAGGCTCCATCAGGGCCCGAATCAGCGGATCCGGCGGCGTGACTTCCTTAAACGCCAAAAAATAGACCCTCAATGCAAGCAGGGCACTGCGGTAATCCCCGTCTGCCGCCAGCGAGAAGGCGAATATCTGCGCGTAGGCCGTTCCCTTTTGTGCGATACCTTGTTCGAAAAGGGTGTATGCCTTTTGCTTTTCACCCAGGTAGACGTACGCGACTGCCAGGAATTGACGACAGTGTTCATAGGCAGGATCAACAGCCCGGCAACGCAACAGGTCATCAACCGCAGCGTCCAACTCACCCACCGAGAGCCTTCCAATGGCGCGCCAAAGTAACGCGGTAACATCTTTCGGATCACGTTTCAGCGCTTCTTCATACAGGTCGAATGCACCCACATAATCACCGTGGAGCCGTTCGGTTAGAGCCATAGCCAGCACCGCATAGGGCGTCGACAGTGAGTCATCCAGCGAGATGGCACGCCGGGCCGCATCAAGGGATAATTCCCTGTAACCCCGATCCTCATACCCCCAGCCCTCGGCAATGCTGCTGATTGCGGACAGTGCGGCCCATGCCCTGGCAAATCCGGGATCAAGCTCCACCGCTTTTTGAAGTATCTCGATGGTCCCCGGAATCGTCTCGTAGCTGCGCGCCAGGAAGCCCTCCCGACCACGCAGGAACAACTCGTAGGCATCCAGGTTCTCGGTATCGGCCTTTGCCGAGACCGTCTCGGCAGCCAGGGATTCGAGCTGCAGTGACTTGCCCAGTTCGCTGACAATGGCCTTGGCGATCTCGTCCTGGATGGCAAACACATTCTCGGTCGACAACTCGCGATCGTAGGTCTGGGACCACAGGTGCTTGTCGGTGTCGGCGTCGATCAACTGGGCGGTAATCCGGATCTGGTTGCCGGATTTCCTGACACTGCCTTCCAGGATGTTGCGTACTTTCAGCGCCTCCGCGATAGCCGGAATCCCCAGGGCGCCCTGCCCCTTGAAGGCGAATGCAGACGTCCGGGACGCCACCTCCAGTCCGGTCACCCCCACCAGTACATTCAGAATCTCTTCGGAGATTCCGTCGGAGAAATATTCCTGGTCACCCCGGGGAGATAAATCCGCGAAGGGCAGCACCGCGATTGATGCAGGGTTGATACCGGATGCAACCGGCAGGATTTCGGCCACGGGAATATTCTCAGCGGCTGACGGGGCTTTTTCAGGCGGATTGATTTGCTGCCACAGAAACATCATTGCCACGCCAAACGCGGCCACCAGTGTCAGCATGTTCAGTCTATAGGCCGACAGACTGTTTCTATTTTCCGACAGCCCGTCATCCCGTCGGATTCCAACCGGGGTGACCTCGAATACCCAGGTCAACACAATAGTCAGGACAAGACCAAGAGCCATCAGGCCGATAATCGCCTTGCCCACCCATTCCGGGGCACCGGCAAAATCCAGCACGATGTCCGAGACCTGCAGGATCAGCCAGCCCACCACGAGATAGGCCGAGACCACCCGGAATACACTGCGGCGTTTTAGCTCTTCGAGTAGTTTCACAGCCAATTCCCTTGTACTGAGTCCAACACAGCCTACCCCCGACCCCAAAATTTTTCTAGAAAGAATTCATGTAATTAACCCGGGGCTACACCGAACCGGGGAACCGGCATGGCTTCCCTGGCTTCATTCAGGTCCCTGTCCCCTTGTTGACCGGGCAGGTGAAACTACTCGGCCGATTCAATCCGCGTCGTCTTGACCGGCCCTCGCCCGATAATCTGAACCTCCACCGTCTCTTCACCACAAGCGCCATCGAAGTGGACGGCACCTTTCGGGTGCATAACATACGCACCCGCTGCCAGTGGCGTCGTGTCTTCGCATTTTCCTGAATTGCCCATTCCAAATGCCCAGACACCGGATATTACGGTCACATGTCGGTCTTGATCGTGATAATGGGGAGAGAACGTCAGGCCAGGAGGAATCTTGAGGCGAACGACATAAACCCCCTCCTTGTCAGGATCTCCAGACAAGAGCGCGTAGCCCAGCCCGGGAATGTCGGGGTCAGACTCATAAACTACGTCCGAAGATTGAATATGCACGAATTCGGAGCCCGAATCATGATCCTGTGCCGTCGTAGCAGAACTCGCCACAGTCAATGAGCACAACAAAAGCCAGCCGCCAGGTCTCATATCTCCTCCAATCCCGTTAACAATCGCTCGGGGCCGTAAACAGCCTTCACACTACTGTTCGACCAATGACAATTCATACAAATACATCTCATCGCTACCGTAGGCCTGGATCACCCCCGCACGCTCAAAGCCCAGTTTCTCCAGCACCCTGATGGATCCCACGTTGGGCATGTCAACCGTGGCCACAACCGAATCCGCGGTCTTGTCGCTCGCCGCCTGTTGCAGTACAGCCGCCGCGAATTCGGTTGCATACCCTCTACCATGGAAATCCCCGGCGATCATGTATTGCAGTTCAGGCTTTCCGTGAGTTGCGGATAATTCACCGTGCAAAAGCCCGCACCATCCGACCATCACTTCCGGCTTGGACCGCTCATACGCTGACCAGGTAGGCCAGGCATAGCCGTCACGACTCACCTCAAATTCATCCCAAAAATCCGACCTGGCTTTGTTCCGAATAGCTTCGAGATCTTTGAGGTCTTTGTACGAGTAATAGAATTCGACAACCCGGGGATCAGTCAGCATCGTTCCAACGAAAACCTCGAAATCGCGGCGGGAGAACGGAGATATTCGCAGGCGAGGTGTTTCGATGACGGATATCTTGGTCATGGCACTCCGGTCGATCCTGGCGACTGCTCCGGGTCATTAGCTGACCCTCAAGGGAGTCTACAACGCCCTCGGGGGAATGTCCGCCTTGAGGGAGAAGCGCGGGGCGGCCCCGGGAATCAGTTGCCCCAGGTTCAGTGACCGCCCTGGTTCGAGACAGGCAGACGGCGTTCCCGGATTAGGGGGCTTGAAGCTCTAGCGTATAAACCGCCGGGATCGCCCCCTGGTACGTTCTGTCCGGTGCGTAAGGATCGGCAAACAGACCGCCTTCAACCAACTCCCGGTTAGCCAGCCCGAACAGATAATGCCAAATCATCGTGTAGCCATCCTCGAACGGCACGCCTGCGCGGGTAAAGCCGAGATCTTGCAACTCGTTTTTCATTCGCGGGTAGTTTTCAGACAGCCACGTCGCCATTACCTGATTGCCAATCGCCAGCATACTCCTGGCCATGACTTCGTCCCTTGCGGTCAGAACAGGAATACGAGCACGATACAGACCATCATGTTCACTGATATATTCCAGCGCCAAAAGCACATCTAGCAATACCCTGGCATCACCCTCTTCCACGGACATCGTCAGCGCGAGATCCTCGGCAGACTTTTCACCATCCCGCAGTGCCAGCATGATGCGCAGGAACTCCTGTGCCCTGAGTGCAAAGGAATCCGCCACGAAATTACCCAGCGCAATCTTCAAAGTGCGTGGGTAGGAGGAAGGAAAGCCCGGTATGCGCCAGAACACATCCGGAAGCATATAGCGTGGTAGAGAATGGTGATCGCCAAAAGATGTGACCCGGGTCCCGTCGTAAATCTCGTTGTGGCTTCCCCAGTAAATCCCCTTCAGCGTCTGCTCTGCCCGTTCTTGTGCGTGGGGCGCATATCTTCCGTCGGGACGTTCGCCCGACGTCTTGCGGTATCCCAGTGCGGCGGTCAGGACCAATCCATCCCAGTCCAGGGAAACGCAGCCAAGCAGGAAGTAGGCCACGGCCTTTGGGTCCACCCCCGGGACGTTATATTCGCCTAGTAGCCCTTCGATTTGCGTTCGCTGTTCCAGTAGCGCTGCCGCCAGCGACCGGGCATAGACTTCGCTTACCTGGCGGATCCGATCTACGTCGGCAGCGGTAAACAGGGCGAAATTCAAGCGATAAAACTCTGCATCAAGCCGGATGAGCTGCAATGCCAACAAATCCGGAATCGCTGCGGCGACCTCCAGGGGCGCGGCCTTCTCTGTGTGCATTCCCTTGGGATT
The DNA here is from genome assembly GCA_041571575.1 of Gammaproteobacteria bacterium. Classification (GTDB taxonomy): domain Bacteria; phylum Pseudomonadota; class Gammaproteobacteria; order Steroidobacterales; family BM003; genus CAKZML01. The sequence continues at coordinate 5,191 of JBFFTZ010000103.1, forward strand.
GTTTGCCAGTTCAAGCAAGAATTTTTGCACCGCCACGTCCTGCATGACCCCGCTGTAGCAGGGACTGGTCTCGCAAGATGAGGATCCAACAATACTGTATTGCAGCACTGGCTGTTCCGGCGTATCGCTGGCGCTTTGCTCAGCCCGGGCAGACCCGGCAGGCTGTATTGCCAGCAGTCCGAAAATGAATGCGTGAAAAACGGCTGTCCTGTTCATCGAATCTTCCCCTGTTGCTCAGCGGTAGCTTCAAGCCGAAAAGGCTGCAAAAAAGTATCCACTTTTCCTTCTGCAGTGTCGAATCACGCCGTTTTCCCCGTCGTCCCGAGTCTATTCCGGGCATTGGCACAAGCCGTGCGATGCGGGTGAGCTGAACCTCAGCCGGGTTACGCCGGATGCGGCGGCCGGCATTTTATTTATTTTAGGTTCGCCAAATCCGAGCCTGCCGGTTTCTGGAATAGGCGTAGCCCGAATTCGGGCCCGATGGCCAGCAGGTGATCGAAGATGTCCGACTGGATGTCTTCGTAGACGGCCCACTCGGTCGTGTTCGTGAAGCAGTAAATCTCCAACGGCAGTCCCTCGGGCCCAGGGCCGAGCTGACGAACAATCAGCGTCATGCCCTTGTGGATTTTCGGGTGATTCTTCAGATAATTGTATGCGTAGGCGCGAAAGGTGCCGATATTCGTCAGCCGCCGCCTGTTTACATCTGCGTCCACCTCGGTCGCGAGGCCCGCGTTGTAGTCGGCAAGCTCCCGCTCCTTGTTCTTGATGTAGTCCTTAAGCAGCGCGAAACGCGTGAAATGATCAACTTCTTCCTGGGTCTGCATGCGGATCGTGGACACATCAATATACATGGCGCGCTTGATCCGCCGGGCCCCGGACTGAGACATGCCGCGCCAGTTCTTGAATGAGTCCGTGATGAGCCGGTGCGTCGGGATCGTGGTGATCGTCTTATCCCAATTCTGCACCTTGACGGTGTGCAGCTGCACATCGACCACGTCACCGTCCGCACCAAACTGCGGCATCTCGATCCAGTCACCGACGCGGACCATATCCTGAGCGGTCAGCTGCACGCTGGCCACCAGTGACAGGATCGTGTCTTTGAATACCAACAACAAGATGGCGGTCATCGCGCCAAAACCGCTCAGTAGAAGCAGCGGTGAGCGGTCCAGCACTGCCGATATGATCAGCACGCCACCGAAAATCCATACGACGATCTGCAGGAGCTGCACGAACCCCTTTAGTGGACGTTCCTTTGCCACCGGCGTGGCCGCGTAGATCGTATTTGCCGCGCTCAACATGGCAGTCAGCGCCATGGTCAACATCAACACCATGTAGCCCATCGCGACATTGCGTGTTAGCTGGACACCGGCTTCCGGCAAATCGGGGATGAACGGCGCGCCAACGAAAATAATTAGCGCCGGCACAACCTGCACGAGATGACCGAAGACGTTGTGTGTAACCAGCGCGTCATCCCAGGTTGACCTTGATCGCTTCGCGACCGCGCGGACGGTGCGAACCAGGACATGCTTTACGATCAAATCAATAATGACCGCGACCGCGAGCAGCGCAAGCAAGCCTGCGGCGGGCGGCAGAAGGGCGTGAATCATGCCAAGTTGTTCGAACATATTCTAAGAATCCGGAATGAGCGCACGGAAATGGTATCACCCATGCCCCGGGATCGTTCGATTATGTAGTTTGCGTGCTGCTATCGAGATTTTTCAAAGCCGGCAGGCAAGAGCGGCGTCGCCGGGAGGAGAATGCCTGCTGTGGGTCAATAGCAGACATTTGAACGGTCTGAAGAGCGTCTACTTGAGTGTGCGCTTTCGGCCAGAAGCGGTCACGCAAATCACTGTTTTGGCTCTAGCGCGAAGGGCCGCCACAAACTCTTACTGTTTAGTGGCAGCTGACGCAAGGATCGAGCGCCGGCTTGGCGCCTGAGTCAATCAGTCAAGGTATCAGGTCACTGAGAACCCGCCATCCATTAATCTGGCGGGTTCTCAGAAAATTAAAGTAGCCGCCGCTTAACCCTCGCGACTACTCACAACTACTGTAATGCAGCTGCAGATTTCCACCACTGATTGCGACAGGGTCCACTGTTGAACAATCACCATCCTGGTCTACGCAAAATAGTTCAATTTGCGTCCCACCGGGCCCCATGATCCACGCGCGCAGGTAGTAACGGTCAATGTCTCCACCGTCCGCCGGTCCTTCGCTGCCCGGCTCATTTCGATCCTCGGCCCGGCCAAAGAAATGCACCATGTCATTCGATGTCTTATTGCCATGTATGCCGTTCAGTCGCCCTGTTCCTTCCCATTCGATGAAATTGAATGGCGTTACCGGTGATTCCGAACCGACCGGGTGATCATCGACATTGCCGCACCTCACCGTGTGGATGTCGAAAGCTTGATAGTGCTCCTTCACGCTATGAGCAATGTGGTTCCATTGACCTCCGTCGCTTGGGCTCGAATTACAAGCGGGATACACAACGCCGCCGGCTGTCAGTCGGATGAATGTCGGCTTCGGCTCGTAAGCAGACACTTGAACGGTCTGGAGGGAGTCTACTTGAGTGTCCGCTTTCGGCCAGGAGCAGACGTAGTGGGATAACACGATCGGGCCAGAAAAACGTCAGTTCGACCCCATTTATTCCCATGAGTCAATAAGAGACGCTCGGGAGCGAAGCCCGAAAGTCCGTTTTCAGTAGTAGCGGGGGGCAGGATTTGCACTGTTCCGATAGCCCCGGTACGTATTCGATTGACGCAATGCTCGGTCGGTAAGAAAGCCTATTTCAATGAATAGCGCAAAACCAGAGCGTCGAAGTCCGGCTCGGCCAACACGAGATCTGAGTAGGCGCTCCCGAGGAACCATTCGTCGATTATGCGCTTGGCGCTCGGCGCCTGTAACAGGACAAATTCCGCAAACTCTTCGGATGTAGCACCGGATGCAGCATACTCCTGGTAGAAGGCCCCCAGCACCTCGAGCAGTTGTTGCCGACCCAGGCGGCGCTCAAGGAGCGCAAACATGAGTTGCCCGGCCCGGTAAGAAAGCACACT
>JBFFTZ010000104.1:0-8177 GCA_041571575.1 Gammaproteobacteria bacterium
ACGTGCGGCGCCGGCGAACGACTGCCAGCGGCCTTCCACATTCACGAAGGTTCCGGAGGTCTCAGCCACCGTGCCAACCGGTAACAACACATCCGCGCAGCCAAGCAACTCATCGCTGACAAAACTACTCATCGCCACCACCGCGTCTGCCGCCTTCAGGGCATCTACAGCCCCCTCTGGGGCGAGGTCGGCACCAGGCTCGATATTGACCAGCAGGTAGGCCGAACGGGGTTCCTGAATCATTTGCCGGGCGTTCAGGCCTTCTGCCTGTCGGGGCGTTCCACCTGCACTGCGGTGAGGCAGTACACCGGCAAGACTGGCGCCGGCAGAGTTCGCGCCCTCGGACAACTCACCCAGGCTGGCGCCGGTTAGCTGCGCAAGCGCACCGGCCAGGGCACGCAGGTCGGCCCAGGCTGTATGACGTACTGCCTGCAAACCCAGTACGACGGCAGACTCGCCTTCATCCATGAGGCTGCTCACAATAGCCTTGTGCTGGTCTGAACATTCTCTGCCGGAAACCGCTGCGGCCACGTAATCGGGCACAAGCTTTCCGGTCAGCTCCCCGGCGGCCGCCACCATGGAAGCCAGGTTCGCCAGCATGCTGCCGGCCTGCCGATCGAGATAGGCCGTTACCGGGAACAGGTATTCGTATTTATCAGCACTCAGGAAACTCACACTGGCTCCGGCCAGAGCTGCCTTGCGCAAACGGTGGGCAAGAATCGGGGCTTCACTGCGCAGCTTGCTGCCGACAACCAGGATGGATGTCAATTCTTCCAGCTGGGCGATGCGACGACCCAGGCTGGGGAACTGCGAATCCGCATTCTGGTCGCGGAAATCCACCATCCGGCAGCGGTGATCGATATTCGAAGTACCCAGGCCCTGGGCAATCTTGCCCAGCAGGCTCGCCTCTTCCAGGGTAGAGGACGGGGATGCCAGGATACCCAGGCTCTCGGCGCCCTTGTCCTTGAGCAAATCCTGGATCAGGGTGCTGCTGCGCTCCAGGGCTTCCACCCATTCGCAGTCACGCCACTCGCCGTGTTCCTTTATTCGGGGCCGAAGCAGCCGGTCATCGTGTTCAATTGCATGACAACTGAAACGATCACGATCAGACAGCCAGGTCTCGTTAACCGCCTCGTTGTCCCTGGGCACGACCCGTTTCACATGGCCGTTTTGCACGTGGAAATACAGGTTGCTGCCAACACAATCATGGGAGGCGATACTTGCGTGCTGGGTCATTTCCCAGGCGCGGGCGCTAAAGCGATAAGGTTTGTTGTTCAATGCGCCGACCGGGCACAGATCAATGATGTTCCCGGACAGTTCATGATCAACGCTGCTTTCTACGTAGGTGCTGATCTGCATCCTGTCGCCGCGACCGATGGTACCCAACTGCTGGATACCCTGGATTTCCTCACCGAAACGCACACAGCGGGTGCAGTGAATACAGCGAGTCATGTCGGTTGAAACCAGCGGGCCCAGGTTCTTGTCCTTCACTACCCGCTTGCGCTCGGTATAGCGAGACACGTCACTGCCGTAACCCACGGACAAGTCCTGTAGCTCACACTCGCCGCCCTGGTCACAAATCGGGCAGTCCAGCGGGTGATTTACCAACAGGAATTCCATGGTGGCCTTCTGGGCCGATATAGCCCGGGGCGACTTGGTGAATACCTTCATGCCCTCGGCCACCGGTGTGGCGCAAGCCGGCAGGGGCTTGGGGGCTTTCTCCACTTCCACCAGGCACATGCGGCAGTTGGCCGCGATGCTTAGTTTCTCGTGATAGCAAAAGCGTGGCACGTAGACTTCATTGGCATCGGTAACCTCGATGAGCATCTGACCCCTGCGGGCCTGCACCGGCTTACCGTTGACTTCCAAATTAACCAGATCGTCACTCATTCTCTAGTCCTGTGCTGTGCCTGGCCTGGCTCACGCTGCATCGGCGGAGTTATCCCCCACCATGCTGCGACCGTGTTCGATGAAATACGCGAATTCATGCCTGTAGTGATGCAGGAAACTCTGAATCGGCCAGGCCGCGGCATCGCCGAGAGCGCAAATAGTGTGGCCTTCAATCTTGCCGGCCACGTCCACCAGCATGTCCATGTCTTCGGGGCGTCCATTGCCGGCCAGGATGCGTTTTAGCACCCGGTTCAGCCAACCGGTGCCTTCACGACATGGCGTACATTGTCCGCAGGACTCTGCGTGGTAGAAGCGTGAGATACGCTCAAGCACTTTCACCATACAAGTGGTCTCATCCATCACGATGACTGCCGCCGAACCCAGAGCCGAACCCACGGCCTGCAAAGAGCCATGATCCATGTTGGCACTCATGATCACTTCCGCAGGCAAAACTTTTACTGAGGAACCACCGGGGATGACGGCCTTGAGCTTGTGACCGTCACGCACACCACCACACAAGTCCAGCAGGTCCCTGAACGGTATTCCCAGCCCCACTTCGTAGTTGCCAGGCTTGTTCACGTGACCCGATACAGAGAACACCACCGGGCCGCCGGAATTTTCGCTGCCCTGGTCCGCGAACCACTTGGCCCCGTTGCGAATAATGCTGGGCACCGACGCATAGCTCTGGGTGTTGTTGATCGTAGTGGGCTTGCCGTATAAGCCGACATTGGCCGGGAACGGCGGCTTGAAGCGCGGTTTGCCCTGCTTGCCCTCCAGGGATTCCAGCAGCGCGGTCTCTTCACCGCAGATATAGGCACCGGCACCGGCAAACATGTGCAGATCGAAGTCTGTGCCTGATCCGAGAATATTCTTGCCCAGCAGACCGGCCTCGTAGGCAGCCTTCAGGGCATCTTCAAACCGCGGGATGGGCTCTGCGAGGAATTCACCCCGGATGTAGTTGTACCCCACCGTGGCGCCCATGCAGTAACCGCCGATGGCCATGCCTTCGATCACCGAGTGGGGATTAAAGCGCAGGATGTCGCGATCATGGCAGGTACCCGGCTCACTTTCGTCAGAGTTGCACACCACGTATTTCTGAATGGGTGCATTGCGCGGCATGAAACTCCACTTCAACCCCGTGGGAAAACCTGCGCCGCCACGGCCCCGCAGTCCGGAGGCCTTGACCTCCTCGATGACCTGTTCGGGGGGGATCTTCTCGCTGAGAATCTTTCTCCATGCCTCGTAGCCCCCGACCTTGAGGTAGTTCTCATAGGTCCACGGCTGGTCAAACCCCATGGTGGCAAAACAGACCTGGTTAAACTGCATGATGTTTACTCCAGGCCGTCCAGAATCTCATCCACCTTTTCAGGGGTGAGGTTCTCGTAGTACTTGTGATCCACCATCATCATGGGCGCATTGTTACAGGCCGCAAGACACTCTTCCTCGCACTTGAGAAAAATCTTGCCGTCAGGTGTGCTCTCACCGGTCTTGATACCCAGTTTCTTTTCAACGTGCTCGACGATGCTTTCCGAGCCGTTGAGCATGCACGAAATATTGGTACACACCGACACGTGAATCCGGCCAACCGGGTCAGTCTCGAACATGGAGTAAAAGCTGGCGACCTCGTAAACCTGCACTGACGGCAGGCCTAGGTACTCGGCAATGGCATCCATCAACTCGGGAGTCAGGTAGCCTTCATTCTGATGCTGGGCGGCACGCAGCGCAGCGATCACCGCGGAGCGCTGGCGGCCCTGGGGGAACTTGGCAACCCAGTGGTCTATCTCGTGACGGGTATGCTCGGAAAGCAGTTCTGTCTTGTTAGCTGCATCAGTCATTAGCGGTCAATCTCACCAAATACGATGTCCTGGGTGCCAATCACGGCAACCACGTCGGCCAGCATATGACCGGCTACCATTTCTTCCAGCGCTGCCAGGTGGGCAAAACCCGGGGCACGCACTTTCACCCGGTACGGCTTGTTAGCACCGTCGGAAATCAGGTAAACGCCGAACTCACCCTTGGGATGCTCAACGGCTGCATAAGCCTCGCCAGCCGGCACGCAATACCCTTCGGTGAATGCCTTGAAGTGGTGAATCAGCGACTCCATGTCGCCCTTCATTTCCTCGCGCTTTGGCGGCGTCACCTTGTGGTCTGCGGCAATCACCGGGCCGGGGTTATCACGCAACCATTTCACACACTGGGCGATAATCCGGTTTGACTGGCGCAGTTCTTCAACCCGAACCAGGTAACGGTCATAGCAATCGCCACTCACGCCCACCGGGATATCAAAATCCATGCGGTCATAAACTTCGTAGGGCTGTTTCTTGCGCAGGTCCCAGGCCACGCCGGAACCACGCAGCATCGGGCCGGTGAACCCAAGGGCCATGGCGCGCTCGGGGCTGACCACGGCAATATTCACGGTACGCTGCTTCCAGATACGGTTGTCGGTCAGCAGGGTTTCATACTCATCCACGCACTTGGGAAAGCGATTGGTGAAATCCTCAATGAAGTCCAGCATGCTGCCTTCGCGCACGCTGTTCAAACGGTCGATTTCTTTCTTGCTGCGGAATTTCGAGTACTGGTAACGGGGCATGCTGTCGGGCAGGTCACGGTAGACGCCACCGGGCCGATAGTACGTTGCATGCATGCGAGTACCCGAGACCGCCTCATAGCAATCCATCAGGTCTTCACGCTCACGGAAGCAATACAGGAACATGGTCATGGCGCCGATATCCAGGCCATGGGCGCCCAACCACATAAGGTGGTTAAGAATACGGGTGATCTCGTCAAACATGACCCGGATGTACTGGGCACGCTCGGGCACCTGGATGCCCAGCAGCTTTTCGATGGCCATCACGTAGCCGTGCTCGTTGCACATCATGGACACGTAATCGAGACGGTCCATGTAACCAATACTCTGATTATAGGGCTTGCTCTCGGCCAACTTCTCGGTACCCCGATGCAGCAGTCCGATATGGGGATCGGCCTTCTGGATGGTCTCGCCGTCCATCTCCAGCACCAGCCTGAGCACGCCGTGAGCCGCGGGATGCTGCGGACCGAAGTTCATAGTGTAATTATGAATCTCAGCCATTGCCGCCAGACTCCTTGGTATTGACTTCGTAACGGTGATCGTCACGAATCACTCGCGGCACCAGGGTGCGCGGCTCTATGCTCACAGGCTGGTAAACCACCCGACCCTTCTCCGGGTCATAGCGCACTTCGACATTGCCGATCAGCGGGAAATCCTTGCGGAAAGGATGGCCGATGAAACCGTAATCGGTGAGGATGCGGCGCAAATCCGGGTGGCCCTTGAAGAGGATGCCGAACAGGTCAAATGCCTCGCGCTCGAACCAGTTGGCGGAACTCCAGACGCCGGTTACCGTCTCGACCATGGGTACCCGGGCATTGCCGGCGAACACTCTCAGGCGGACCCGCACGTTTCGGCTTATCGACAGCAAGTGATACACCACGGCGAAACGGCGCTCCTCGGTGTTACCCGGATGCGCCTCACCACGTTCTACACCACGACTGAATCCCTTGCCCGAGGACTGGCGGGTGGTCCACTCCACCTTGCCGTAATCCATGTAGTCCACGCCGCAAACATCTACCAGCATCTCGAACGCCAGGTCGGGTTCATCCCGCAGTGCGGTGCAAACATGGACCAGGTTTTCCGCCGCGACCTCGTAGGTAAGCTCGCCACATACCGACGGGACGGGAACCACCTTGTCTCCCAGGTGGGTCAGGATAGCGGCAGCGGTTTGCTCAAGCTTGGAACTCATGTGCAACCTATCTGAAAAGAGTGTTGGTGCGGCGAATCTTGTTCTGTAACTGGATAATCCCGTACAGCAGGGCTTCTGCGGTGGGCGGGCAACCCGGCACATAGATATCAACTGGCACGATGCGATCGCAGCCCCTGACTACCGAATAGGAATAATGGTAATAGCCGCCGCCATTGGCACAGGAGCCCATAGAGATGACCCACCGGGGCTCAGGCATCTGGTCGTAAACCTTGCGCAGCGCCGGGGCCATCTTGTTCACCAGGGTGCCGGCCACGATCATCACGTCTGACTGACGGGGGCTGGGACGGAATACGATGCCGAACCTGTCCAGGTCGTAGCGGGCCGCGCCGGCGTGCATCATTTCCACCGCACAGCAGGCCAGGCCGAAGGTCATGGGCCACATGGATCCGGTGCGCGCCCAGTTAATCAGCGCGTCCAGGCTGGTGGTGCGAACCCCGCCTTCAGACAGCAAGTCAGTGCCCTGCTCGGCTAATCCCATTCCAGGGCTCCTTTCTTCCATTCATAGATAAAGCCGACCACCAGCAAAATCAGGAAAACGGCCATCGTCAGGAATCCGAACATGCCCAGTCCGTCCAGGGCTACGGCCCAGGGAAACAGGAAGGCGATTTCCAGATCGAAAATAATGAAGAGTATGGCGACCAGGTAGTACCTGACGTCGAATTTCATGCGGCTGTCTTCGAAGGCTTCGAAACCGCATTCATAGGGAGAGAGCTTTTGCGCGTCCTTTCCACCCCTGCCCAGCAAGAATCCAAGCAGTAGCAGCACGCCGCCGAGACCGGCGCCGACCAGCAGAAAGATGAGTATCGGCAGGTAGTTTTCCAACATTGCATCTCTTCCTGTACCCACTGGCAGCGAAGAACTGCCGGGAGCAAATTTACCGGTCAGCAAAATACCGACTGGCAGCGTTCTAACGCCCGGCGAGTTTGCCTTTATCAGACCTTAACCCGCCAGATTCTCGCGCTACAGACCACCAGCCACGGTGGCTTACATTCAAATAATTGGTGCCGATGGCCGGACTCGAACCGGCACGTCCTAAGACACTACCCCCTCAAGATAGCGTGTCTACCAATTCCACCACATCGGCGAGCTAATCAATCGAGACCCAGTCTGCTATTAATTGGTCTCGGGGACCTGCGGCAGCTCTTCAACTGCCTCGTCCGCGTCCTGCTGCTCAGGCACAGCAGGCAACTCCATCGCTTCTTCCTGCGTAGGCATGAGCGAGGGAAGACCCTCTTCAACCAATTCCGGGGCGACAGCGCTTTCCATTACGCTCTGTACCTCGGGCCGTTGGCCGGAAAGGAATGCCAGCCCAAGACTGGTCGCAAAAAACAAGGTGGCCAGCACTGCGGTAGCGCGAGTAAGGAAACTCGCCGAACCACGTGCGCCAAACACCGTTCCCGAGGCGCCTGCACCAAAGGCGGCACCTGCTTCTGCGCCCTTACCGCGCTGAATCAGGATCAGGACGATAAGCCCGACAGCCAGGAAAACATGAAATATTAGAACTGCAGTATTTAAAAGCATTTACGCGAACTCAGCCTGGGCGGCCGCCTCGAAGATCTTGATAAATTCATCGGCCTGAAGTGACGCACCGCCAACCAGACCCCCGTCCACATCCTGCATACTCAACAGCTGGGCTGCATTGGATGCTTTCATACTGCCGCCGTAGAGCAGTTGGATCGAATCGGCAATTGTAGCATCCCTTTCGCCGATCAGCCCACGCATAAATGCATGAATTTCCTGAGCCTGCTCCGGAGAGGCCGTCTTGCCCGTGCCGATAGCCCAGACCGGCTCGTAAGCCACTACTGCCTTGGCGAAGGCTTCCACACCGGAAAGATCCAGGACGGCGGTAAGCTGACGGCGGATTACCTCGTTGGTGATGCCCTGTTCTCTCTCTTCCAGGGTCTCTCCAACGCACAATACCGGGATCAAGCCAGCCTTTTGTGCAGCCAGGAACTTGCGGGCCACGACCGAATCGGTCTCGCCGAACAGGGCACGGCGCTCCGAATGCCCGATGATCACGTATCCGCAACCCACGTCTTTGAGCATGTCAGCAGAGACTTCCCCGGTATATGCGCCGGATTCCTCGGTGCTGCAGTTCTGCCCACCCGTGAGGATTCCACTGCCATTTAGCTGGCGGCACACCTCCGAGACATAGACACCGGGAGGGCACAGCAACATGGTGGCCTTTTCGGACACTTCCACATTGTCTGCCAGGGCACGGACCAGCTCGGTGTTCTGCTTCCGCGTTCCGTTCATCTTCCAGTTGCCTGCAATCAGTCTCTGTCTCATAACATTTGCCATTAGGTTTTTATAAATAATTACGGGCAGCCATCCTGACCGCCCGAAAAAGCCGCGAAATAGTACCGGCCAAGCCTTTGAAAATCAACGAACAGCGCTCTCAGACTCAGGCCAGGGCCCTCACCTGCTCCGCCAGCGCCTGCGCTGCCTGCTCAACCTCCTGATGATCCTCCCCTTCCACCATCACTCGAA
>JBFFTZ010000105.1:0-8163 GCA_041571575.1 Gammaproteobacteria bacterium
ATGTCGGCATGGAAGAAGTTGTGCTGGAATACCTGGGTGAAGAACAGCTCTACGCCGTGATCCGCCAGGCGCTTGAAGTTGGTTCCCCTGGCTTTCAGGGTCTCCATGTCGGCGATCGGTACGCCGTAGATCCGCTCCATCACCAGCACGTTCTTGCGACAGTAGTCCCAATGCACCTCGGGAACATACAGCTGGGTCGAGCCTTCAAAGTTCCGTCGCAGCTGGGCCGCGTTGGCGGCCTCGCGCAGCAGGTCCAGTTCATCCAGGGTGGTCTTCTCGTACTCGGCGATGACATCCAGCGGATGCAGTCGCTTGCCCTCGGACCAGAATCGCTCAGCCAGTCCGGCCATGGCGTACAGCACGGCCATGTCTCGTTCAATGCGCTTTTTTACACCGGGGCGCAGCACCTTGACGATAACTTCCTGACCATCCTTGAGAGTGGCGGTGTGCACCTGGGCGATGGACGCCGCGGCCAGGGGTTCGGAGCCAAAGCTGGCGAAGATCTCGCCTACCGGCTTGCCATAGGCTCCCTCGACAATCGCCAGGGCCTCATCCGAAGGGAAGGGCGGGACGCGGTCCTGCAGTTGAGCGAGTTCCACCGCCACATCCCTGGGCAACAAGTCGGGACGGGTGGACAGGGACTGGCCAAATTTTACAAATATAGGGCCCAGTTCGATGAGCGCCATACGCACCCGGGCGCCCAGGCTTTCCTTGTGTGAATCACGTCGCCACCAGCCGGGAGAGAAGTAACGCAGTGGCCTGAATAAGTGGGTTGCGGTGACGATTTCGTCCAGCCCATAACGCAGCAAGACTCGCTGTATGGATATCAGGCGCAGGACAGTCGAGGGGCGCAGCATTTTACGACTCCCGGACCGTGTTCAGTTGTTTTTCCAGCCGGTCCAGTCTCGCTGCCGCGCGCTCCACGTCATCGCGCACCGTGTCCACGGTGTCGCAAAAATCTCGCGCCTCGGCAGGCGCCACCAGGTCCCGGCTTTCTTCCTGCAGGTACTCGGTGGCATTGCGTTGCACGCTCTCACCGGCCTGCTTGCTCCAGCCAAAAATACCCCGAGCCATGTTACCCACCTGGTGTGCGGCCACGTCCCCGACCAGGCGGGACAGTTCCTCTTCCCAGTCCGGGTGGGCGTGCTGCAGCAATTCCTGGATAGTGTGGGCCATTTCGGCCTCGCCAATTAACTCCACTGCGCCGGAACGAAAGGCCTCGCCGGCGTCATCGCCCGTTAGCCTCGCCAGTCCCAGCAGTCCGCCGCTGAGGATCACGTCAGGGTCCGCGGGCGGGGCAAAACTCAATGTCACGCCGCTGTCATGGAACAGCATGTGCAGCGCAATTGGCGTGTCTTTCAGATACACGCCCAGTACCCGGTCTGCCAGGGACGGCAGCAACTCCCTGGCGGGAGTCGAGTCCATGATGTTGCGGTTGATCAGTTCCTGTAAGGGTCTGAGCAGGACATCAGGCAATGGGGGTGGGCGCAGGTCCATCAGAACTTATAGCCCCGATGTAATGCGACGATGCCGCCGGTGAGATTGTGATACCGGGTGCGTTCGAAACCTGCGTCGTTCATCATGCCCAGCAGGGTTTCCTGGTCAGGGTGCTTGCGAATGGACTCGGCCAAATAACGATAACTTTCGGAGTCATTGGCGACCATCTTGCCCATGAAGGGCAGGACCTTGAACGAATACAGGTCATAGAATGGCGACAGTGCGGCGACGGGTTTTGAGAATTCAAGAATCATCAATTGTCCGCCTGGCCGCAGCACGCGATACATGGACTCCAGGGCTTTTTCCTTGTGGGTCACGTTGCGCAGGCCAAAGCCAATGGTGATGCAGTCGAAGCTGTTGTCTGCGAATGGCAGGAACTCGGCATTGGCTTGGGCGTAGGTCACGTTGCCCACCACCCCGTCATCCAGCAGGCGGTTGCGACCTTGTTCCAGCATTGCCTGGTTAATGTCGGAGAGCACCACATGTCCTTCGGCGCCGACCTGGCGGGCCATGCCCTTGGTCAGGTCACCGGTGCCGCCGGCCACATCCAGTGCCACCTGGCCCTTGCGCAGACCGGTCTGCCCCAAAGTGAAGCTTTTCCAAATTCTGTGCATGCCCATGGACATGATGTCGTTCATGACATCGTACTTTGTGGCGACCGAGTCGAAGACGCCGCGCACCATGCGCTGCTTCTCGGTTTCGTCTACTTCCTCAAAGCCGAAATGAGTGGTTTTTCTGGAATCCTGAGACATGGTAGTTCCGATTTAATCTGTTTTTCGCTGGTGTCCAGCCTGGCTCAACTGTTGCAGGTAATCCTGCCACTTTTCGTCCTGGCCTTCACCCAGTTCGTACAGGTATTGCCAGCTGTACAGCCCTGAGTCATGGCCATCGTCGAACACCAACTTGACGGCATACATTCCCACCGGCTCGATAGCGGTGATATTGACCAGTTCCTTGTTCAACTGCAGGACTTCCTGGCCTGGCCCGTGGCCACGTACCTCGGCCGAGGGCGAGTTCACTCTCAGGAACTCGCAGGAAAGGCTGAAGCTCACCCCGTCATCGAACGTGATATCCAGCAATCTGGACTTGCTGTGCAACTTGATATCTGTCGGGGACTGGTTCTGGTACGGCATGGGAAATCCTTGGTTGGTCCGCGTATGGCCAACTATGCAGCGAATGCTACAGGATATAGCGGGTCAAATCCTCGTTGACCAGCAACTTTCCCAATTGCTTGTCCACGTAATCCGCATCGACCTCCAGTTCCATTCCGGACCGGTCGGAGGCTTCATAGGACACTGTCTCCAGCAAACGCTCCATTACCGTGTGCAGGCGCCGGGCACCGATGTTCTCAGTGCTCTGGTTCACCTGGAAGGCCACCTCGGCGATCCGCCGCACGCCGGTCTCGCTGAATTTCACATTCACGCCTTCGGTCTTGAGCAGGGCGCAGTATTGCTCGGTGAGCGAGGCGTCGGGTTCGGTGAGGATACGAATGAAGTCCGCGCTGGTCAGGGCCTGCAGCTCCACCCGTATGGGGAACCTGCCCTGTAACTCGGGAATCAGGTCCGAGGGCTTGGCTATGTGGAATGCACCGGAAGCGATGAACAGGATGTGGTCGCTGCGAACCATGCCGTACTTGGTGCTGACGGTGCAGCCTTCAACCAGGGGTAGCAGGTCACGCTGAACACCTTCCCGGGATACGTCCGCACCCTGGGATTCGGCCCGTCGGGCAACCTTATCCAGTTCGTCGATAAATACGATGCCGTTTTGTTCCACGGCCTGAATCGCCCGAACCTTGATGTCTTCCTCGTTCACCATCCGCGAGGCTTCTTCTTCGATCAGCTGTTTGAATGCGTCCTTGATGCGCATCTTCCGCAGGCTGGTCTTGTTGCCGGAGAGGTTCTGGAACATCCCCTGCAACTGCTGACTCATCTCTTCCATCCCGGGGGGCGCCATGATTTCCACGCCCATGGGTATGGCCTTGATTTCGATGTCTATCTCGCGGTCATCCAGCTTGCCTTCCCGCAGCATCTTGCGAAATTTCTGGCGGGTGTCGCTGGCCGAGGATTGCTCGACGACTTCGGGACCCGAGTTGCGAGGCCCGGGCAGCAGGGCATCCAGGATGCGGTCCTCGGCGGCATCTTCTGCACGGGTGCGTACCTTGGAGGTTTCTTCCTCGCGTACCAGCTTCACAGCTACGTCGGTCAGGTCGCGTACGATGCTATCCACTTCCCGGCCCACATAGCCGACTTCGGTGAACTTGGTTGCCTCCACCTTGATAAACGGGGCCTTGGCCAGGGTGGACAGTCGCCGGGCGATCTCGGTTTTTCCGACACCGGTGGGTCCGATCATCAGGATGTTTTTCGGCGTGATCTCCGCTCTCAGGGCTTCGGGCAACTGCATGCGGCGCCAGCGATTGCGCAGTGCAATGGCCACCGCGCGCTTGGCGTCATCCTGGCCAACAATATGCTTGTCCAGTTCCTGGACGATTTCTCTTGGGGTCATTTGGGACATAGGTTAATTACTGCTTACGGTCGGTAGCGCCTCAGGCGCCGGCCTTCCCGGTCAGTTCTTCAATGATGATGTTTTCGTTGGTGTAGACGCAGATGTCTGCGGCGATGCGCATGGCTTTTTCGGCAATGGTCCTGGCGTCCAGGTCGGTGTTCTGTGCCAGCGCCCGGGCCGCAGCCTTTGCATAGGAGGCGCCCGAGCCGATGGCCAGCAGGTTGTCTTCGGGCTCGATCACATCACCGTTTCCGGAAATGATAAACAGGGATTCTGCATCCGCCACGCATAGCAGGGCTTCGAGTCGGCGCAACATCCTGTCGCTGCGCCAGTCCTTGGCCAGTTCAATGGCTGCCCGGGTCAGGTTACCGTATTGCTCCAGCTTGGCTTCAAAGCGCTCGAACAGGGTGAAGGCGTCGGCGGTGCCGCCGGCAAACCCGGCCAACACGGTGTCATTGTAAATCCGGCGAACCTTGCGGGCGTTACCCTTCATCACGGTATCGCCCAGGGTTACCTGGCCGTCCCCGGCTATGGCGACGCTGTTGCCACGTCGAATGGCGATAATTGTGGTGCCTCTGAATTGCTCCATATTCCGGTCCCTTTGCCTGGGTTCTGGCGGTTCTAGCTGCGCCGCTTGGATCGCGGGTGTGAGCGATCATATATGCGGGCTAGATGCTGGAAATCAAGGTGGGTGTATATCTGGGTGGTGGAGATGTCCGCATGGCCCAGCAGTTCCTGTACTCCGCGCAGGTCCCCGCTGGACTCCAGCAGGTGGCTGGCGAAGGAGTGTCGGAACAGGTGAGGGTTAACCTCCACCGGCAGGCCTTGTCGGCGGGCCCACAGCTTTACCCGTGATTGCACAGAACGGTGGCTGATGCGGCGGCCCTGCTGGCTGAGGAACATGGCCTGCTCGGTTCCGGCGCCGGCCATGGAACCGCGTTCACCCAGCCATTTGGCCAGTGCTTCCACGGAAAAGCGCCCCAGCGGAACGATTCGGGTCTTGTTGCCCTTGCCGGTAACCCGGACTGTGCGATCCGACAGGTCTACATCGGTCAAGTCCAGGTCCACCAACTCGGCCAGTCGCAAACCCGAGGAATACAGCAATTCCATGATTGCCCAGTCGCGCACCGAAAGGGGGTCCTTGTGGGGCATCTCCAGCAACTTGCCCATCATGTCCACGTCCATGGTCCTGGGCAGGCGCTTGGACGCCTTGGGTGCCCGAACCTCCAGGGCGGGGTTGGTCTTGACCTCGCCTTCCCGGTTCAGATACCGGTAGAAGCTGCGCAGGGTGGATAGCCTGCGCTGCAGGCTGCGGGGCGACAAGCCCTGGCGGTGTCCGGCTGCGACAAACATGCGCACCTGGTACTCACCCAGGTCCTGCCAGGCGCTGATGTCTTGCTTTTCGCAATAGGCCAGTATCGACTTCAGGTCCCGCCGGTAGTTCGTGATGGTGTGCGGGGAGTACCTGCGCTCGTGAGCCAGATAGGACAGAAAACGCTGAATCCAGTTCTTCTGTGCCTCGTCCACGAGCCGTTCGGCCTAGTCCAGGTGGCGCTGCAGCGCCATGCTGAGCAGTGCGCCCAGGCGTGTGAGGAATTCGGTGCTCATTCCCGGGTGAAAATGGCGCGCGTCGTTGCTGCCCACCGCCAGCACGCCCAGGGGATGCTCGTGGAACAGGGGGATCAGCGCAGCCGAGCCAATCTCCACCGTGTCATCTCCGAACATGAAATCCCGCAGGGAATCCCGAACCTGGCCGCAACGGGGGCGTCCATTGTCGAACAAGCTGTCGAAGCCCTTTAACTCGGGACTTCCGCTTGAGGCCACTTTCATAAAGCGCCCGGCGCTTGCCAGCGCTTCGAGTTCTGGCTTGTCATCCTGGATCAGGATCAGGAGTGACTGGTCAGAAGCGAAATCCTCGCGCAGGCTGGTTTCCACCTCTTTCAGGCAGCTTTCCAGATTGTCAGCCCTTAGCAGGCCCAGGCCCATGCGGTGAATTTTTTCCGCCAGCACATCGTTGCCCCTGGCGGTTTCCACGTAGTCGGCGAGTTTGCGCTCGATCTTGTGATTTCGTTCCCGCAGCAGTTCTACCTGCCTTTCTATCAAAGACACGGCGGAGCCCGAATTCAGGTGGCTCAGGCTCATGGAGGTGAGCAGGGCGGAATGACGCTCAAAAAATTCGGGATGAGTTTCAAGGTAATAGGCCACGGCCTCTTCGGATAGGCCGCCAGAGGCAATGCCTGGCTTGTGCTGGGTAGTCATAGTTTTATAGTTCCCTCGAATACAAACGCGGCTGGGCCGCTCATCCAAACCGGCTGTCCAGGCCCGCTCCAGCTGACCTGCAGTCGGCCGCCTGGTAACAGGACATCAACAGTTTCATCAATCTCGCCCCAACGCCTGGCCACAACCGCGGCCGCACAGGCGCCAGTGCCACAAGCCAGCGTCTCGCCAACGCCGCGCTCGTACACCCTGAGCTTCAGGGTACTCTTTCCAGCTATTTCCATGAAGCCGGCATTTGTGTGTTGCGGGAACTGCGGGTGACCGGAAATGACCGGACCCAGTTGCGCAACCGGGGCTGTGTCCACGTCGTCCACCCGCAATACTGCATGGGGATTACCCATGGAAACAGCACCCACCTGGATTTGCTCGTCCCCCAGGTCCAGGCAATAGCGGTCACGCTCCCGGTCAGCCTCCAGCGGAATGTCCCGGGGCAGGAAATGCGGTTCCCCCATGTTCACCAGGACATTCCCGTCTTCAAGGACCCTGGCCGTCACCCGGCCTCCAATACTCTCCAGCACGAGGTTGTTGCCTTCCCCGTCTGGATCCAGAAAACGCGCGATGCAACGCGCGCCATTGCCGCATTGCTCAACTTCTCCGCCATCGGCATTGAGGATTCGATAAAAGGCAGTGGAGTCGGGTTCCCGCGGGGATTCCAGAATAAGGGCCTGGTCGAAGCCGATACCGGTACGCCGATGGGATAACCGCCGAATAAGTTCGGGGGATGGGGTAAATGGCTGGTGCCTGGCATCGATTACGATGAAATCGTTGCCCAGTCCCTGCATCTTGGTGAACGACACCTGCATGGCCAAAGCTTAATGGCAAAGCCATGGACTGTCGATGAGCACAGTCTCACATGGACAGTGGTTCCCCTGTGTCTTTATAGTTCGTTGAATGAAATACAAGGATCTCAGGGACTTCATTGCCCAGCTGGAACGTGACGGGGAGCTTCGCCGGATAACGGCAGAAGTCGACCCCCATCTCGAAATGACGGAAATCTGCGATCGGACGCTCAAGCGTGGCGGCCCGGCGCTGTTGTTCGAGAACCCCAAGGGCTACGACATGCCTGTACTGGGTAACCTGTTTGGCACCCCGGAACGAGTGGCCCGCGCCATGGGCCAGGAAACCGTGGAAGCGCTCAGGGATGTGGGCGAACTGCTGGCCTTTCTTAAGGAACCGGAGCCGCCCAAGGGCATGCGCGATGCCTGGGATAAACTCCCGGTTTTCCGCCAGGTGATGAATATGGCGCCGCGCCAGTTGAGCAGTGCTCCCTGCCAGGAAGTGGTCCAGGAGGGCGACCAGGTGGACCTGGGCAGCCTGCCGATCCAGACCTGCTGGCCGGGAGATGCAGGACCCTTAATCACCTGGGGCCTGGTGATTACCCGGGGACCGGAGAAAGATCGCCAGAACCTGGGCATTTACCGACAGCAGGTTATCGGCAAAAACCGGGTCATTATGCGCTGGCTTGCGCACCGGGGCGGGGCCCTGGATTTCCGGGACTGGTGTGCCAGGCACCCCGGTGAGCCTTTCCCGGTGGCGGTTGCCCTGGGCGCGGATCCGGCCACGGTGCTGGGAGCGGTGACGCCGATACCCGACAGCCTCTCAGAATATGCGGTCGCCGGGCTGCTGCGAGGTTCCCGCACTGAAGTAGTGAAGGCGCAGGACAGTGATTTACAGGTGCCCGCCAGCGCAGAAATTGTCCTGGAGGGGGTGATTCACCCGGACGACATGGCGGATGAGGGGCCGTTTGGTGACCACACCGGTTACTACAACGAGGTGGACCGTTTCCCGGTTTTCACCGTGAATCGAATTACCCGTCGTCGGGATGCGATTTATCACAGCACCTACACCGGGCGCCCGCCTGACGAGCCCGCCGTGCTGGGCGTGGCA
>JBFFTZ010000106.1:0-8156 GCA_041571575.1 Gammaproteobacteria bacterium
CTATCCGGTAACGGTCCCTGCAATGCCGAACGCCTCGGCGCGAGACGATCAGCTCATGAAGAGGGAAGCTGGGTAAGAAAGGCCCTGCTTGCCCATGCCGACAAACAGCGTGAGCGGTCGTCCGCCCACGAGGCTGCCTGAGGTAACCCGATGCAAGAACGTGAATTACCGCTGTGGGAAGTGTTTATTCGCTCCCGGACCGGACTAAATCATCGCCACGTGGGAAGTCTGCACGCCGCCGATGCGGCCATGGCTATCCAGAACGCCAGGGACCTGTATTGCCGTCGCCAGGAGGGGGTCGGTATATGGGTCGTGGAATCTGCAGCCATCCATGCGTCGGATCCGGCGGATAAAGATGCCCTGTTTGATCCTGCCGAGGACAAGATTTATCGCCACCCCACTTTTTATGACGTCCCTGACGGCGTGGAAAATATCTAAGGACCCTCTGTTCTGATCATGCGCTTGCATCTTGCGACTTATAAAACCAGCTTTGGCGTTGCCGGCCTTCGCCCCACTATGGTGTTCGAACGGCGCCTTGAATCCGGCTGTTTTTGTTCGCAATCTGCCGCGCCAGGAACAAAACAACGGCTCCCCGGGAATAACCGATGACTACATGGGATCAAAAAGATCTGTTTACCTACGTGCTGCGGCTTGGTGATTCGGGCCTGGTACTGGGGCAGCGACTTTCCGAATGGGTGGGCAAGGCGCCCATGCTTGAGGAGGAAATGGCCCTGGCAAATATGGCGCTGGACATGGTCGGGCAGGCCAGGAATTTCCTGTCTTATGCCGGCGAGATAGAAGGCAGGGATCGTGGTGAGGATGAGCTGGCCATGCATCGGGATGTGGGTAGCTTCAGCAACCTCTTGCTGGTGGAGCAGCCCAACAGGGATTTTGCGTACACCATGGTGCGTCAGTATTTCTATGCCAGTTTCGCCGAGCGCTTGTTCGACCAGTTACAGCACAGCGCTGACAGTCGCCTTGCCGGCATCGCGGCCAAGGCGGTAAAGGAATGTCGCTATCATGCAAGACACAGTGGCCTGTGGCTGGTACGCCTGGGTGATGGCACCGAGGAAAGTCACCAGCGTGTTGCAAGGGCCCTGGAAGACCTGTGGCCCTATACCGGTGAATTGTTTGAAATGGATGAGGTTGACCGCAGGCTGCTGGAAGCCGGCGTAGCAGCGGATGTCCAGGCGATGAGAACGGATTGGCGTGAGGCTCTGAACCAGGTGCTTGTCGAAGCTCGTCTTCCTCTGCCTTCGGATGATACCTGGATGCACAGTGGAGGCCGTACTGGTCGCCACTCTGAACACCTGGGGCACTTGCTCGCGACCATGCAGATTCTTCCCCGTTCCTATCCCGATGCCAACTGGTAGCGGGCAGGCGCCGTGATCGCTTCATCTTCCGATGCACAAACCAGCCGGGTATGGCAGGTGCTGGAGGCTGTTCCCGATCCGGAAATCCCGGTGTTGAGTATTGTGGACCTGGGGATCGTGCGCGAGGTTGCCTGGCAGGACGATTGCTTGCTGGTAAGCATTACCCCCACCTACTCCGGGTGTCCGGCAGCGGAGTTGATTCGCAACCAGGTGGGTTGCGCGCTGGCCGATGCAGGCTTTGAAACTGCCAGGGTAAGCGAGGTTCTGACCCCTGCCTGGACCACAGACTGGATCAGCGAGGCGGGAAGGGAAAAGTTGCGGCAATACGGTATAGCCCCACCTGAAAAAGCCACCGGCAGACGAGGCTTGTTTGCGCCGGAGCTGACCATACACTGTCCTCGCTGCGACTCCCGGCGTACCGAGTGTGTCAGTGAATTTGGTTCCACGCCGTGCAAGGCCCATTACCGGTGCCTGGACTGCCTGGAACCTTTCGATTACTTCAAATGCCTTTAGGTCAGAACGCGATTACAAGGGAGAACAACCAGGGTGCTTAAATTCCATTCCTTAAAAGTCGCCAGGATAATTCCCGACACCGCCCAGGCTGTGCGCCTTGTATTCCAGGTGCCCGAGTCTCTTCGGCAGGATTACGCGTTTACCCAGGGGCAACACCTGAATCTCGAGGTCCAGGTCAAGGGTGAGGTCTTGAGGCGTTCCTATTCCCTGTGTGGAAAGGCCGGAGAAGCTGACTTCCTTGAAGTGGCCGTGAAGCGCCAGCCCGAAGGCAGGGTGTCCAACTTTATTAACGATTCAGTTTCAGTCGGCGATGAGTTGAAGGTAATGACCCCCAGCGGTCACTTCAACGTTCCTCTGGATCCGGACAGCTCCCGTCGCTACGTGGCTTTCGCAGCGGGAAGCGGCATCACCCCGGTGTTGTCAATTCTTCGCAGCACCCTGGCCCTGGAGCCTGCCAGCAGCTTTACCTTGTTCTACGGGAATCGGGACAGCGCCAGTGTGATGTTTCGGGATGCCCTGGCTGAGCTCAAGGATCGTTATCCCACTCGTTTTCGGCTGTTTCACGTACTTAGCAGGGAGCAGGGCGAAGTGGACCTGTACAACGGCCGTCTCGACAAGGCCAAGGCGGCGGAGTTATGTGCGGCGTTTTGTGAGCCGGAGAACGTGGATCACTGGTTCGTGTGTGGCCCGGCCAACATGATTGAGCAGGTTAGTGAAAGCCTGGTCGATGCAGGTGTGGACCCCGGACGTGTGCATTCCGAACACTTTTCTGCAGACGGTCAGCCGCTTGTCGGCAGGGCTGTCAGGACATCAAGTGCGCCAGCGGCCCAGTGCCAGGTGGTGGTGATCATGGACGGCAAAGAGCGCCGTTTTGGTATGTCCGGTGACCAGAACGTCCTGCAGGCCGGCCTGGACCAGGGATTGGAGCTTCCGTATTCCTGCACCGGCGGAGTGTGTTCCACCTGTCGCGCGAAGTTGGTCAAGGGTAAGGCCGACATGCCGATCAACTATGCCCTGGAGCCCTGGGAGCTGGAGGCCGGATTCGTGCTCGCCTGTCAGTGCTACCCGCTCAGCGAGGAGTTGGTCCTGGATTACGACCAGACCTAATGGGCTAGTCTTCCATTTTCTGCTGCAGGGGCAGGCGGGTGGAGAGTTTTTTCTGCTTCAGCGCAAAGCTGGTGTTAACCGTTCTTACGCAATCCAGACTCAAGAGTTTCTCGCTCAGGAAATCCTGGTAGCTGGACATGTCCCGGGTAAGCACTTTCAACATGTAGTCATGGTCGCCACTGGTCATGAAACACTCCAGTACCTCTGGCGCCTCGCTGATTTTTTGATCGAAACGGGCCACCGTGGGAGGGTGATGGTCCACCAGTGAGACATGGGCGAAAGCCACGACTCTCAGGCCCAGTTTTTCGGGATCAAGTAACGCGGTGTACCCGCGAATCACCTGCTGTTCTTCCAGGGCACGCACCCTGCGCCAGCACGGCGACGGCGACAGTGAAACCCGGTTAGCCAGGTCACGGTTTGAAATTCGACCGTCTTCCTGCAGATGCCGGAGGATCGCCACATCCTGCTTGGATAATGTTTGTTTCATAATAGGAAACAATATTCCATAAAAGAACAAAAAATGAAAGGAAATTGCGCAAAAGAGTGAAACAGTAGCCAAATCAGCAACTAAATTCCCGCTAGAAAGGGATATTCTAATCCTTACGCATAAACAATGCCCGCAAACACTCCGCACAGACGGAAGAGGGAGGAAGACCTATGAGGCTTGCGTCCGTACAACGCTCGCTGGACGGCTCAGATACCGCAGCGCTAGCCGCCGTAGACTGGCGCCGTGTCGCCTACACCACCTTGCTCTCAAGGCAGCTTGATGACCTGGAAGAGAACCAGTTGGTCAAGCAGCGGCAGGTCCTTTACCAGTTTTCCGCCCGGGGCCACGATATGGCCCAGGCAATACTCGGAAGTCTCCTGAACAGACCAGGTGATGCGGCTTGTGGTTATTACCGCTCGCGGCCGTTCATGCTGTCGGTGGGTCTGGATCTTGACGATGCCATGTCCGGTCCCCTGATGCGTTCCGGCGGTATGAGTGATGGCCGGGATATCGGGGTGGTGTTCAACATGCCTGCCTCCGATGGGGCATGTGTTCTGCCCATGTCCGGAGGAGTAGGCGCCCAGTACACCCCGGTGGTGGGTTGGGCCCAGGCCTTGAGGTATCGGCAACGAGTTCTCAAGGAAGACGATGCGGAAGGTTGCATGGCGGTTGCCCTGGGAGGCGATGCCTCGACGGCGACCAACGGGTTCTGGTCGGCATTGAATATCAGTACCACGCAAAAGCTTCCGGTGCTTTTCTATATCGAAGACAATGGCTACGGCATTTCTGTGCCCTCCAGTTTCCAGACGCCCGGCGGCAACATCGCAGCCAACCTGTCCTCGTTTACAGGACTGCAGGTTTTTGATGGGTCCGGCAGCGATCCCCGGGAGGCCGCGGAATTGTTGTTGCAGGCTACCGAGTGGGTGCGTTCCGGCAAGGGACCGGCCCTGATACGCCTGGTGGTGCCGCGGCTCAACGGACACTCTGGCCAGGACACCCAGGCCTACAAGAGTGATGCCCAGATTGAATCCGAGCGCAAGAATGATCCGCTGCCGAAGCTGAAAGAATTCATGGTGCCCGGATTACTCAGCCAGTCCGAATGGAACGAACTGCAGCAAAAGGCGGCCAGTGATGTTGCCCAGGCCCTGGATCGGGCGCTGGCCCGCGCGCAACCTGATCCTGCGGGCATCAAGAACTTCGTATTCTCCGAGACAGATGAGGCCGGTAAGCCTGTGCTGCAGGAGCAGGGTGGATTGTGGTCCGTCGGGCATGTATTCCCGGAGAGCTCGGAGCAAGTGCGGCCTGAGCCCGCGCGCATGAACATGGCCACGGCAATTCGCCGCACCCTGGATGCGGAACTCGCCAGCAATTCTCGCCTGGTGGTATTCGGCGAGGACGTTGGCCCCAAGGGCGGCGTCCATGCGGTGACCCTGGGCCTGCAGGACAAGTACGGCGAAGACCGGGTCTTTGACACCAGTTTGTCAGAGGAAGGGATTATCGGCAGGGCGGTGGGAATGGCCGCTGCCGGATTGATGCCGGTGGCTGAAATTCAGTTCCGTAAATATGCCGATCCGGCTGAAGAACAATTGAACGATTGCGGCACCATGCGTTGGCGGACCAACAATCGTTTCGCCGCGCCCATGGTGGTGCGTATTCCGGGTGGGTATTTCAAGTGTGGCGATCCCTGGCACAGCCAGTGTGGAGAGGTGAAGTGGGCCCATGCAGTGGGTTGGCGCCTGGCAATGCCCTCCAACGCCGAAGATGCCGTCGGACTGCTGCGCTCGGCCATGCGTGATAACAATCCGACAATATTCTTTGAACACAGAGCATTGCTGGATGATGTCTCCGCCCGCAGGCCCTACCCGGGTGATGACTACGTCGTGCCCTTTGGCAAGGGGCGCAAGATTCTCGAAGGCAACGCCCTGACCGTGGTGAGCTGGGGTGGAATGGTAGTGCGCTGCGAGGAAGCGGTGCGGACCTCGGGTGTGGATGCGGAGTTGATTGACCTGCGTACCCTGGTTCCCTGGGACAGGGAAATGGTGCTGGAGTCGGTGCGTCGTACCCGTCGCTGCCTGATTGTGCATGAAGACACGGTGACGGCAGGCTTTGGCGCCGAGATAGCCGCGGTGCTGACCGACGAGGCTTTCTTCGATCTGGATGCGCCGGTGCGGCGTCTTGCCATGCCGGATATCCCGAGCCCGCATAATCCGATCCTGTTGAATGAAGTAGTACCCAGTGTTGAAAAAATAGCCGCGGCACTGCGCGATCTTGATGGAGTCTGAATGGTGACCCAGGACATTGAAATCCGGGTGCCTGAAGACCAGCAGGAAGGCACACGATACGTACTGCAGGGATGGCTCAAGCAGCCGGGCGATGCGGTCAAGGCATATGAGCCCATCGCGGAGCTGGAGACGGACAAGGTCGTGGTGGAACTTTCCGCACCGTCTGACGGTGTGGTGGCGAGTCTGCTTAAGCAGCCTGGTGATGAAGTTGCCCCCGGTGAGTTGGTTGCGATGATGGATTCAAGCAGGGCCGGGGATGAAAAATCCGATGCCGGCGCTGCAAAGGTTCCCGAGGTCCGGGCAGTTGGACAGGCTGTCGAGACCAGGGAATCGGCAGGTCAGCAGGGGAAAACTTCACCCGCGGTGCGCAGGATGTTGAGCGAGCACAAGCTCACCCTGGAACAGCTTGTCGGAACAGGTCGCGGTGGTCGGGTGACTGCCCGCGACGTGGAGACTTGTCTGAAGAATGGATCCCTGGCTCCCGGGGCGAAAAGTACTCGCGGCGAGTCCTCCTCCATACGCAGCCATTTCGTGCCCCACGACCCCATGCGCAAGCGCATTGCCGCACATATGCAGCACAGCGTACAAACGGCGCCTCACGTTACCACCATGTTTGAAGCTGACTTGTCGGCCATTCTTGCCCACAAGGCGCGTTGGGCGCCGGAATTGGCGAGCAAGGGCGAGAGACTGACTCTCACCGCGTATTTTGTGGCCGCCAGTGCGCTGGCCATGGGCAAGGTGCCGGTGGTGAACAGTCGCTGGCATGACGACAAGCTGGAAGTGTTTGACGATGTGAATATCGGGGTGGGAACGGCGCTGGGCGAACGAGGCCTGATGGTGCCGGTGCTGCGAAATACCCAGGACATGGATTTGTACCAGGTGGCTCGTGAACTGGAGCGTCTCACCGGCAAGGCACGGGACGGCACACTGGCGCCGACGGACGTGCAGGGCGGCACTTTTACGATATCCAATCATGGGGTCAGCGGAAGCCTGATTGCCTCCCCGATAGTGATCAATCAGCCCCAGTCGGCGATTCTCGGTGTGGGCAAGCTGGAGAAGAGGGTGATCGTTCGTGAAGTGGACGGCCAGGACAGTATCCAGGTGCGGCCCATGTGCTACGTTACCCTGACCCTGGACCACCGGGTGCTTGATGGCTTCCAGGCGAACAGTTTCCTGGATGCCCTGGTCACCGTGCTGGAGAATTGGTCACCGGATAGCGGTAGCAAGCTTCCCGGCTAGCTTACACACGGATTCTTAACTTTTTACTGACGGAGCAGGCAATGGCCTTGGTCGAACCCAAATCTCATGTAATGAAAATCGTGCCCTATATCGCCGGCGAGGCGAAAATACCGGGTTTCGATTCTCCCGTGAAATTGTCGTCCAATGAGTCGCCCCTGGGGGCCAGTCCCGCGGCCATCAGGGCCTACGCCGACCAGGCTGGAACGCTCGAGCTTTATCCCGATGGAGCTGCTGTGGAGTTGCGCCAGGTCCTGGCCCAGACCCATGGCCTGAGCATTGACCAGGTGGTGTGCGGCACCGGTTCGGAGCAGCTTATCGACTGTGTTTGCCGGGCCTATGTCTCGCCGGGGGACGAGGTCATCTTTACCGAGTACGCGTTCGTTTGCTACCTGATCTCCACCATGGCCGCCGGCGGCGTCCCGGTGAGAGTGCCGGAGAAGAACCTCACCGCCGACGTGGACGCCATACTCGAAAGAGTCAGCCCCCGAACCAAGGTAGTTTTTCTCGCTAACCCGAATAACCCCACAGGAACCTGGATACCGCGAGCCGAGTTACACCGATTGCGGCGTGAACTTCCGGAGCACGTGTTGCTCGTGGTGGATGCTGCCTACTCTGAGTATTGCGACCAGGATGAATACAGCTTCGGTGAGGAACTGGTTGAAGCCGAGGACGGCAATACAGTCGTGCTGCATACCTTCTCCAAGATATTTGGCCTGGCCTCCCTGAGAGTGGGTTGGGCCAGGGCGCCACGGGAAGTGGCCATGGCCCTGCACAGGGTGCGCGGTGTGTTCAATGTCTCTACCGCCGGCCAGGTGGCCGCCATCGCCGCGTTGTCTGACACGGCCCATACCCGCGCCGCCAGGCAGCACAACGATAAATGGCTGCCCTGGCTGGATGGTGAGATACGCAAGCTTGGTCTGGAGGTGACACCGAGTATCGGCAACTTCCTGCTTATGCATTTTGATGACGCCGCCCGATGCCAGTCGGCGGATGCGTTCCTGCGTGGCAAGGGACTGATCCTGCGTCCGGTAGCCAACTATGGGCTGCCCCGGAGCCTGCGCTTGTCGGTGGGTCTGGATGATGATAACCGTGCGGTTGTTGCCGCCCTGGCCGAGTGGCTGGATAGCAATCGCTAAAAATTCACGGAACGCGAAC
>JBFFTZ010000107.1:0-8118 GCA_041571575.1 Gammaproteobacteria bacterium
AAGGGCCAATGTGTGTGGCTCTCCAGGGTGAACTCGGGGCGGGTAAAACCAGTTGGGTGAGGGCTATGCTCCAGGGCTCGGGTTACCCGGGTCGGGTGGTCAGTCCCACCTATACGCTCCTTGAGCCCTACACCGTTGGCGAGTTCACCATACTGCACCTGGACCTGTATCGGCTGTCCGATCCGGGTGAACTGGAATTCCTGGGTCTGGAGGACATGGTCGCGCCGTTGACCATCATTTGTGCGGAATGGCCGGAACGGGGAGAGGGTGTTCTGCCGTCTCCGGACCTGGAATTGCAGTTCTCATACAGGGGTGAGGGCAGGCAATTGCGGATACTTGCCTTCAGTGAACCGGGCAGGCAATGGCTGGAGACCGTGAGGCTTCAGGCCAGTAAGATAGGCTTGTAACTAGCTGAATATCCTGGAAAAGCTAATTACTCTGCAAGACTGTGGAGTTCTCCTCCTGTGGAGCCGGGTGTTAGCCCCAGTTATTCAAAAAAATTCTAGGTAATCGACATATCTTGCTAATTTAATAGAAGTTATTCTTGATTTATTACATGGTAGTTGGGTACATTTGTCATATTCCGTGATTATTGGGTCGGATCACATGCGTAGCGTTATAGCGGGAATCCTCTTGTGTCTGCTTGTTCCATCTTCGGCCTGGGCCGGTGGACAGCTTGATGGCGTCCGTCTTTCCAGCCATGAAGGCAAGACCCGGGTGGTACTGGATGTCAGCCGCCAGGCCGCGCCCAAACTGATGAACCTGCGTAATCCCAATCGCCTGGTTATCGATCTTCCCGGGTTCGCGTTAGCGTCCAATGCAAAGATCGCCGGGGGCAAAGGTGTCGTCCGATCGATTCGCACGGCTTCCCAGGCCAACGGAGATCTGCGGGTTGTGCTGGATTTGACTGAAACCGCCAAGGCCAGCGAATCACGCCTGAGTCCCAGTGGCGCCTACGGGCACCGCTTGTTATTTGATCTGTCCACCTCTTCCGAGCGCACAGCCAGGAAGACCATGACGGAAGCTACCGGTGCGGGTCGCGATGTGGTGGTGGCGATCGATGCCGGCCACGGCGGTAAAGATCCTGGCGCAAGTGGCCGTCATGGCACTCGTGAAAAAGATGTAGTGCTGGCCATCGCACGCAAGCTGGCCAGGCGCGTGAACGATCAGCCCGGAATGAAAGCGGTGCTAACGCGGGATGGCGATATATTTTTGAATTTGCGGGACCGGATGGTAAGGGCGCGGAACCATGGCGCCGACCTGTTTATTTCGATACATGCGGATGCGGTGGACAGCGCCCAGCCCAGGGGTGCGTCCGTGTATGTGGTGTCTGACAAGGGCGCCAGTAACGAGGCGGCTCGATTGCTGGCCGAAAGAGAGAATGCGGCGGATCTCAGGGGGGGTGTGAACCTGGGTGAGCAAGAGGATATGGTCGCCTTTGCCTTGCTGGATATGTACCGGGACCTGACTGAAACCGGGGCCGTGAAAGCCGGTGAAGAGGTTTTGCAGGAACTGGGCGGGATTGGCAAGCTGCATCGCTCGAATATTCAGCAAGCCGGATTCGTGGTGCTCAAATCGCCGGATGTGCCTTCCATACTGGTGGAAACTGCGTTTATCTCCAATCCTATCGACGAAAAAAACCTGCGTTCCAGCGCGCATCAGCAGAAAGTAGCCGACGCCATCCTCAGAGGCGTGGTGAACTACTTCAATAAGACGCCACCCGAAGGCACCTTGCTGGCTCAAAAAGGGCCCCAGAAAGTGCGGGGACCCGCTGGCGGTCCCCAGGAACATGTCATCGCACGCGGAGACACGCTCTCCGGTATTGCCTATCGTTACAACGTGAGCCTGCGCAACCTGCGTAGCGCCAATGGCTTGCGCAACGACCGGATTAGAGTGGGTCAGGTGCTGAGGATTCCCAGCACCTGATCCAGTTCGGTTTGGCGGCGACACTCCCTTGGGGCATCATGCGCTTTTGGTCTGATTGCTGTCCGCCATGTTTATCCGAGAACTTCCCTCCCAGCTTGTAAACCAGATCGCTGCCGGCGAGGTCATTGAGCGCCCGGCATCGGTGATCAAGGAACTGGTTGAGAACAGCCTGGACGCAGGTGCCTCCAGGGTGGAGGTGGAGATCGAGCAGGGTGGAATGCGGCTGTGCCGGGTTCGTGATGACGGAATTGGTATCGCCCCGGGAGAGCTGGCCATGGCGCTGGCCAGGCACGCGACCAGCAAGATCTCGAGCATGGAAGACCTGGAGCAGGTCTTGACCCTGGGTTTCAGGGGAGAAGCGCTGCCCAGTATTGCCTCGGTGGCCCGTTTGACCCTGGCATCCAGGCAGGCTGATGCCGAGCATGGGTGGAAAGTGTCGGCTGACCAGGGAGTGATCAGTGAGCCGGTGCCGGACGCCAATGCGCCGGGAACCACCATTGAGGTCCAGGACCTTTTTTATAACGTACCCGCCAGGCGCAAATTTATGCGTACCGAGCGCACCGAGTTTGGCCATATCGACAAGCTGTTGAGGCGCCTGGCCCTGGGAAATTTCGAGGTTGAATTCAGGTTGTTGCACCAGCGCAAGCCGGTGCTGCGATTGCCCGCCGCGCTGGACCAGGCTGCCAGGGAACAAAGGGTCGCCGATGTTTGCGGCAGCGCCTTTGCCGAGCAGTCTCTGTTTGTGGATCACGAGGCGGCAGGAATGCGTCTGTGGGGTTGGTTGGGCCTGCCCACGTTTTCTCGAAGTCAGCCTGACTTGCAGCACGTGTATGTGAACGGTCGAATGATCCGGGACAAGTTGGTCTCTCATGCCTTGAAAATGGGCTACAGGGATGTGTTGTTCCACGGTCGTCAGCCGGCCTACGTGTTGTTTATCGAAATGAATCCTGCCCTGGTGGATGTGAATGCCCATCCCACCAAGCAGGAGGTGCGTTTCAGGGACAGCCGCATGGTGCATGGATTCTTGTTCCGCACCGCTGAGCAGGCCTTGGCGGATACGCGACCGGGGTCCCAGACCCCGGAATCCCCGGGCATGCAGGCGCCCACCCGGATGTTTGAAGGCGCGCAGGCACCTGTGCCCGGCTCCCAGCAGCCCATGAGCTTGCTCCTTGGCCGTGGCCAGGCGGCCCAGGGCGGTGCCGGGGGAAGTTCCTCGGTGCGTGAGCAAATAAGGGCCTATGCAAATCTTCATCCCTCAGCCCAGGGTCCGGAAGTGTCTGCCCCCCCGGAGGAGTCCGAGTACCCGCTTGGATTCGCGGTGGCCCAGTTGCACGGCGTCTATATCCTGGCGCAAAACCAGGCAGGTCTTGTGGTGGTGGACATGCACGCGGCCCACGAGCGCATCACCTATGAACGGCTCAAGCGATCCATGGCCGAGGGTGCGATCAAGGCACAGCCCATGCTGGTGCCATTGACCATGCCAGTCTCGGAACGCGAGGCGGACCTGGCGGAGCAGCGCGGCGAATGGTTTGCAGAGCTGGGTTTCGAGGTAGGCAGGACAGGTCCGTCCAGCATCACAATCCGACAGGTGCCGTCGCTGCTGCGCGATGTGGATGTCGATCAACTGGTCCGGGATGTGCTGGCAGATTTGACCGAGCATGGTGAGACCCGGCGCCTTGAAGAGGCGAGTAACGAACTGTTATCCACCATGGCATGCCATGGCTCGGTCAGGGCCAATCGGCGCCTCAGCCTGGACGAGATGAACGCGCTGTTGAGAGAAATGGAGAAGACTGACCGGGCCGATCAGTGCAATCACGGTCGGCCAACCTGGACCCAGATCAACATGGCCGACATGGACAAGTTGTTCCTGCGCGGGCGCTAGGCATGGGTGATGCGCGACCAACGGTGATTTTTCTTATGGGAGCCACCGCCTCGGGCAAGACCAGCCTGGCGGTGGACCTGGCAGAGAAGCACGGCTGCGAGCTGATTAGTGTGGATTCGGCCCTGGTGTACCGGGGCATGGATATTGGTACCGCGAAGCCTGATGCCGATACCCTGGCTCGTGCCCCCCATCGCCTGATTGATATCCGGGACCCGGAGCAAAGCTATTCCGCGGGTGAATTCCGACGGGACGCCCTGCAGGCGATAGACGAAATCCACGAGGCCGGGAAAGTACCCGTGCTGGTGGGCGGAACCATGCTGTATTACCGGGTGCTGGAGCACGGTATAGCCCCCTTGCCCCAGGCCGATCCTGCCTACCGGCGGCATCTGGATGAACGGGCTGCCAGCCAGGGCTGGGAAGCCCTGCATGGGGAGTTGGCCGAGGTTGACCCCGAGTCGGCCCAAAGGATTCAGCCCGCGGACGCCCAGCGTATCCAGCGAGCCCTGGAAGTTCATCACCTCAGTGGTGAGAGCCTGACGGACTTGCATGCAAGGGCCGAATCCCGGGCTCTGCCATACACGGTCAAAAAATTTGCCCTGTGGATGGAGGATAGGAAGCTGTTGCATCGTCTGATTGCCCGGCGATTTGAACAGATGATGGAGCAGGGGTTTCTTGAGGAAGTGAGAGGGCTGGCCGCCCGTTCCGGGTTCTCGCCAGATCTTCCATCCATGCGGGCGGTGGGCTACCGGCAGCTGTTGGAGTATTTGAGCGGTGGCAAGAGTCTGGATGATGCCTGTGCCAGCGCATTGGCGGCCACCCGACGGCTGGCCAAGCGGCAATATACCTGGATGCGATCCCAGCAGAATCTGGTTTGCCTGGACGCATTGGATCCGGCCGCTCGCGAGCAGATCTACCGGGCGGTGAAAATGGCTTGAAAAGCCATATAAAGCCCATATTAGTAGATGGTGATGTCCCAGCCTGTGATACACTTCCCAGCGGGTCGGCGGGACGTAGTGACCGATCAATATTAATGAGCTCAGCTGCCCCGGGGATACTGAGTATGTTAACTACTAAGGAGACAACGATGGCCAAGGGTCAATCGCTGCAAGATCCTTTTTTGAACGCCCTGCGTAAAGAAAAAGTTCCAGTTTCAATTTACCTTGTTAACGGCATCAAGTTGCAGGGCCAAGTCGAATCATTTGACCAGTTCGTGGTGTTGCTGCGTAACTCGGTCAGCCAGATGGTCTACAAGCACGCTATATCTACCGTCGTTCCCGCCCGGAATGTCCGCGTTCCCATGGGGGACGAAGAAATTGGCGAGGCTGACTAGGGGCCTCCTGCCCCGGGAGAGCCGATTTGTTTGAACGTCCTCGTAGTGGCGAGCGCGCATTGCTCGTACACCTTGGGCTGGGTGAGGCGGTACCGCAGGATGTTCAGGATGAGTTCGAAGAACTTGCCCGTTCAGCCGGTGCCGATCCCCTTGAGACCATAGCCTGCGTCAGGCACCGCCCGGATTCCCGATTTTTTGTTGGTACAGGCAAGGCCGATGAAATTCGGGCTGCCGTGAAGCAGCTTGGCGCCGAACTGGTGCTGTTTAACCATTCCCTGTCCCCCAGCCAGGAACGAAACCTGGAACGTCACCTGGAATGCCGGGTGCTGGATCGTTCCGGCTTGATTCTGGATATCTTTGCCCAGCGTGCACGGTCTCACGAAGGCAAGCTGCAGGTTGAATTGGCTCAGTTGCGCCATCTTTCCACCCGGCTGGTTCGGGGGTGGACTCACCTTGAACGGCAAAAAGGCGGTATAGGATTGCGGGGTCCGGGTGAGACCCAGCTGGAAACCGACAGGCGATTGCTGGGGAATCGTATCCGCACTCTCAGGCAGCGCCTGGAGCAGGTGGACAAGCAAAGAGAGCAGGGGCGGCGCACCCGCAAGAAAGCCGAGGTGCCAACTATTTCCCTGGTCGGCTATACCAATGCCGGGAAGTCCACCTTGTTTAACGCCTTGACCAATTCAGAGGTTTACGCGGCCGACAAGCTGTTTGCCACCCTGGATCCCACGCTGCGCAAACTGGAACTGGCTCCGGGACTGGAAACCGTGCTGGTGGATACGGTGGGTTTCGTCCGGGATCTGCCCCATGAGTTGGTCGCGGCGTTCAAGTCCACCCTGGTCGAGACCCGTGACGCGACTTTATTGTTGCATGTGGTCGATGCCCATGATCCCGAGCGCAGAGAAAGAATCGGCCAGGTGGACGAAGTGCTGGAGGATATCGGCGCAGAGACCGTGGATCAGCTCCTGGTGTTTAACAAGATCGACCTGTCCGGTGATGAACCGCGCCTTGAACGGGATGGCCAGGGGCAGGTGCGCAGCGTATTTGTCTCGGCGGTGACGGGTGAGGGCCTCGACCTGCTTCTCCAGGCGCTGCATGAGCGCCTGGGGGGCGAATTGCTCAGGGGTAATTTACGCCTGGAGTCCGGAGAGGGTCGAATTCGGGCACTGCTGTATGACTTGTCGGCCGTCCAGGCTGAAACCGAACTGGAAGAGGGCGGTTGGTCGCTGCAAGTGGTGCTTCCAAGGCGCAAACTGGCCCGTCTTGTAAGCAAGGAGGGCCTGGATCCCCAGCGATTTGAGCTTGCGCCTTGTACCGCGGAGCCCAGCTTCCTACAATCAGAGGTTCAGACAGGCAGTGCCTGAACCAGTCCCCATAACAATCAGTGAAAGAAGATTACTTATGTCTTGGAATGAACCGGGAAAAGATGAGAATCCGTGGGGCAAGCCCCGTGGCCAGGAAGGCCCCCCCGACCTGGATGAAATCGTCCGTAATCTCCAGAAGCGCTTCGGTGCCATTTTTGGCGGCGGTGGATCAGGCTCCGGAGACGGAAAGAAGGGCGGTGGCAAGGGCGTGATTGTCATCCTTGCCCTGTTGTTGGGCGCCTGGTTCATGGGCGGATTTTACAAGCTGGATGCATCAGAGCGGGGCGTGGTATTGCGCTTCGGCGCGGCAGAGCGCACTTCAATGCCCGGCCTGCACTGGCGGCCATGGCCTTTCGAAACCGTTGAAAAGGTCAATGTGTCCAGCATCCAGCGCTTTGACTACAAGACCCAGATGCTGACCGCTGATGAAAATATCGTGGATATTGCCATGAGTGTGCAGTTCCGTTACGCGGACATTGAGAAAGTCCTGTTCAATATTCGCAATCCGAGCCAGACACTCCAGGATGTGAGCGAAAGCGCCATCAGGGAAGTGGTGGGTAAGGCCAATGCGGAACTGGTGTTGGGCGAAGGTCGTGAGGAACTTGTGGTCAAGGCCAAGGACCTGCTTCAGTTGACGCTGGATGAGTATGGTTCAGGTATCGAAGTCACGTCTTTGAACTTGATTGACGCCAAGCCGCCTCAGCAGGTGCTGGCTGCGGTGGATGATGCCACCAAGGCTCGTGAGGATCGAGACCGCTTGCGTCTGGAAGCAGAAGGTTATTCGAACGACATACTGCCCAGGGCGCGAGGCGCGGCACAGCGGCAATTGGAAGAGGCACAGGCCTACAAGGAAGAGATGATCGCCGAGGCCGAAGGTAATGCCCATCGATTCCTGGCGGTGCTGACCGAGTACCAAAAGGCCCCCGAGGTCACCCGCGAGCGTCTTTACCTGGAAACCATAGAAGAAGTATTGGGTAATGCATCCAAGGTCATCGTCGATACCGATGGCAGCGGGAACCTGATTTACCTGCCTATGGACAAGTTGTTGGAATCACGAGGCCGTACCATCGGCGGAGTGACTAACAACTCAGAGGCCGCGGAAGCGATTCCCGAAAATCCCGGGATACGAAGTGGAAGTGATCGTCGCAGCAGGGGGACAAGATAATGCAAGCACGTTTATACGGATTGCTGGCCCTGCTGGCCGCGTTGTTACTGGTATTGAGCATGTCAGTGTTCGTGGTTCACGAACGCGAGCAGGCTATCAAGTTTCGCTTTGGTGAAATCATCAATGCGGACTTCGAGCCGGGACTGCATTTCAAGGTTCCATTTGTTAATAACATCATCAAGTTTTCCGACCAGATCCTGACCCTTGATAATCGCCCGGAGCGATACCTTACCAGTGAGCGCAAGTTCGTTCTTGTGGACTTCTTCGTCAAGTGGCGTATCAGTGACGTGACCGGTTTTTACATCTCCACTGCTGGCGATGAGTTGATGGCTTCCCAGCGTTTGTTCGCGATCATCACCGATAGTCTCCGCAAGGAATTTGCCAAGCGCACCATCCAGGAAGTCGTGGCGGGTGAGCGCGGCGAATTGATGGATGAAATGATGGCCCGGGC
>JBFFTZ010000108.1:0-8037 GCA_041571575.1 Gammaproteobacteria bacterium
CTCAATTTTGCCCAGCGCGTCGCTATACGCGCCCAGCGCCATGGCATCCAATTCCTCAGCGGGCAGGATCTTGCCGCTGCGCAGGCGTGGCAGCAGTTCCATTATGGCCGGCCAGTCTTTTCGTTCCCGATGCAGCCTGGCGAGTATTCCCAGTCCCTGTGCATGATTGGGAGCACTGTCCAGCAGGCGCGCCAGGGTGGCGCGAGCATCCTCGAACTGACCGTGGGCCATCTGTAGCTCGGCCTGGGTCAACAATACGGCGTGTCCGGCATCCGGGCTCTGTTCGTAAGCCATCCGCAGCCAGTTGTCGCGACGCTCATAAGCGCCCTGCAACTGGGCGGCCCGGGCTGCGGAGAGGTAGTTCAGCAGCGGATTTTCATTGCGCCTGACGCCCCGGGTAAGGGTGCGTTCTCCACGGGCCCAGTCGCCCTCGGCCATTTCCAGCAGCCCGTTGGTCAGCAGGCGTTGTTCCCGCCTGGCCCGGTACTGCACGGCCATTCGTCCCAGGGCACGAGGCGCCCGGAGAATACGAATCACCAGGCGAACCACTAGGTACAGGCCGATCAGGATCAGGGTCAGGACCGGTACGGAGGTTTCCACGAGATAGCCGCGGAAATTGAACATCACGTAACCGGGATCCTCCATCAGCAAGACCGCCAATGCGGTGCCGGCGAGCAGGGTGAGGATAATAATCAGTCCGGTTTTCATAGTGCTTAATTGCCGCTGTTAACTGGCAGGGTTCGCAGCAGATTCAATGAGCCCGAAATATCCGGAAGCGCCGGCTGGATATTCTGCATTTCCAATCCGGCCAGGGTTTCGATGGCGCTGCTGGTGGCGGAGTTCGAGGTGTCGAAATACTGGCCCAGCCAGCCCCGGGCGCTACGCAGGCTTTCCCGGAAGCTGGTTTCATCCCCGTGCAGCAAGGCCAGGCGAGCCGCCTCGAGTTTGAGTTCCAGGTTTCGGCGCAGGAAGAATTCTTCGGAGACACTCAGCAGCGGAGTAATCTGCTCGTCGGTCTTGCGTACGCTTACGATGTCCTTGAAGGCCGCTCCCACCTTGCTCACGGCCCGGTCCCAGCCATCCTCGCCCTCGGCGGTCTGTGCTGCGGCACCGTCCGTCTCGTTGCTGACCGAACGGGAAAGCGGAAGCTGACTGATTCGGGTTCCCAGGCTGCTTAGGGTTAAGGCAATTCCCTGGATATCGGGAACGTCGACTGCCCCCAGGTCTGTGAGCTCGCCACGAATGACCCGGCGAACTTCCAGCAAGGCGGGGTCGTCCATGGCGGACAAGCGACCGTCGGCAAGACGAAGCGCCGAAATCGTGGTTTTCACGTCACCGGCCAGTTGCAGGCGCGCGTTGGCTATCTGCAGGTAATACTCTACTTCTGACATGATCCAGCGCTTGCGGGTCTCGTCAGAGATACCCTGCATGCTGGTCATCTGGGCCTCAAGGTTTCCCAGTCTTTGTGAGAGGCGCGCGATGTCGTCGAAACTGTCCTGCCTTGAACTTTCCAGGGCAGCCCGGCCGGCTTCCAGCCTGTCCACTTCCCTGCGCAGGGCGGTCATGGATTGTTCGAGATCGCCGCGCCGACTGGTTTCGCTTGCCCCGCGTTGGGCTAACGAGGTCTTGGCCAGCTGGGCATCTCGCCACAACCAGGCAGAGGCCGCCACGGCCAACAGCGAGAAGAATAACGCGAGAAACGCCAGTCCACGACCACCCCTTGCCTTGGGAGCCGGTCGGGATTCAGCTGTGCTTTTCTGTTCCGGCACGCCTTCGACGGCAGGTTCCCGGGTATCGGGCTCCGGCGGCACAGACTCTCCAGTGCCTTCGTCCGGTTGCTCGATCACGGGTTCTTTGTCTTGTTGCTCTTGGCTCATGAATGCTCGCTGGCCTGATTGGTCGTTAGCCTTATCATGTGTTCTAGCAGGTCCTGGTCCGAGGGCCCGGATGCCGGCTCCGCTGTCGGTATGCCAAGTTCCCTAGCCTTTTGTACCACACGATCACTGGCGCTAACCAGTTGCGTCCTGCCCAGTAAGTGCTTGGCCTCATCACCCAATAGTAGCAGGGTGTTTTCCAGAGTCTGGACGCTGGTGGCCGTAACAAAACGTATGTGTCCCAACTCAAGTTCATTTCGGATCTGGTCCAGCACCTGTTCGGGAATCTCAGACTCTGTCCGACAGTATACCTCCAGGTAATCCACCCTGGCCCCGCGGGCTGTCATGGACTGCTCAAGCAGGTCTCTGCCACCCATGCCGCGAACAATCAGTACACGCTTTCCATGCATGTCTTGCAGTCGGGGATGGTCCAGCAGTGCCTCGGAAGTGAATCCCTGCTCCGATACCACATTGGCCGGAAAGCCTGCCGCCTTGAGGCTTTTGGCGGTACTGGGTCCCACTGCTGCTATTTCTGCGTCATAGTCGGGCAGGTAGCGGGCGCCGTATTTGACGGCGTTGCGGCTGATGAAAACCAGCAAATGATATTCGTTGATGTCGGGAAGTCTGGAGGGCCAGGCGGTGGCCGCCCTGGTAGGCTCGATGGACATGGCGGGCAGGATAAAGGCGCGGCCGCCGGCGGCTTCAACCAAAGACGCCAGCACTTCGCATTGCCCGGTAGGCCGGGTAATGATTACCCCCGAGCCTGCCAGCGGCATTGTCATCCAGCGTCTTCCAGATCACGCAGGATCTTGCCGGCGCCTTTTCCGATCAGCTCTTCGGCCAGGGCCAGTCCCAGTTTACGGGCTTCGCCAGCCTCACCGCGGATTTCACCCTTGAGCACCGTACTGCCGTCAGTCGTCGCGACCAGGCCGCGCAAGTACAACTTGTCGCCTTCGAGTAAGGCATGGGCTGCCACCGGGGCGTGACAACTGGCTTCCAGGGCCGAGGCAAAGGCGCGTTCGGCGCTCAGGCAGACATCACTGATCGGATCATTGAGTCGGTTCAGGAGTTCGTTCAGTTGATCGTCGTCCTTGCGACACTCTATGCCGACTATGCCCTGGCCCACGGCGGGCAGGCAGACTTCGGTATCCAGTACCTGCCTGGCGCGGTCGGCCAGGCCCAGGCGCTTCAGGCCTGCGTAGGCCAGCATGATCGCCTTGAAATTGCCTTCATCGAGTCGTTGCAGGCGGGTACCTACATTGCCCCGGGCCGGCTCGATGGCCAGGTCCGGGCGCAGGCTCAGCATCTGTGCCTGGCGGCGCAGGCTGGAGGTGCCCAGTACCGAACTGGCGGGCATGTCCTCCAGTGACTGTACGTCATTAGACACTATCGCATCGCGTGGATCCTCTCGGGTCAGTACAGCGGCGATATGCAGGCCAGGGGGCAGTTCGGCGGGAACGTCTTTCATGGAGTGAACAGCAAGATCTGCCTCACCATCCAACATGGCGCGTTCCAGTTCCTTGAGGAACAGACCCTTGCCACCAATGGCTGCCAGGCTGCGATCGAGAATCTCGTCGCCCTTGGTGCTCATGGGTACAAGTTCTACGCTCAGTTCGGGGTAAAGCCTTTCTAACTCCGCCTTAACGTGTTCGGCTTGCCATAAGGCCAGCGGACTTTTCCGCGTGGCAATTTTCAACACACGACCCATAATCGATTTTCCCGTCAGTTGTTCAGTGTTCAGAGCCGCTAATTATGCCGCATTCTCTTGCGTAATTCGGGCACCATTCGCCTGCTGACGGGTAAAAAGTGTGATTTTCCCCTTATCCGAACCTGGAAATGCCCCTTCTCATGCTTTTCCAGCGCCTCAAGGTGCGCTAGACAGACCGGGAACGCGCGGTGGATGGGAACGAATTCCTCTTCAATGCTTTCGGGGAGTCGCCCAGGAGCTTGGTACCGTCCTGGCGGATCATGGATACGTATTTCTGGTTGGCCAGGGAGTCCAACACCTGCTCCACGGGGGTCAGTTGCCGTTCATCCCGCTTGCCGAGGCTGATGCACCGGCGAGGCCGGCACCCTCTCCGTGAATGCAGGCTGTCAGTCTTGGCGCTGGTCAATCACAAAATTCTTCGACGGCCTTCTGTGCTTTTTGACGGGTCGAGGCGATTTCCTCTTCTGAGTACCACTCCCTTTCGCCATTCTCTAATTCCCGATAAATGCGGCGACTGTTGTTGAAGGTCTCCAGGCGTTGTCGTGCCCGGGTGCAGGCCTGGGCCCGCGCCTCGGCTTGTTTCGCCGTCTCCACAGCGTTTTCTTCCTGGGCGGCCCTTTCTTCCTGTTCAATCAGGAGTTGCGCCTGTTGTTTTCCCTTTGCCTGGGCCTGTGCACTACTGATGCGGGCCTTGTCGGTGGGGCGGGAATCAATCGAGACCAGGGTGGAGACTATGCCTTCCGGAGGGGTATCGGTGTAATGGGTGACGCCGTCGGCATCTTCCCAGCGATAAATATCCGCCGAAGCCATTGCCGACACAAGCAGACCCGCCAGGGTGATTACAACAAGTTTCGTCGTCATGACATTTTCCTCGTGACGGTGCCGGTTGATTCAGAGCGCTTCCGCGTTTGTCTCACCGGTCCGAATACGTAGTGCAAAGTCCAGATTGGACACGAAAATCTTTCCATCGCCAATTTTTCCGGTATGGGCCGCGCTACTGATAGCCTCAACGACCTGGTCCATGATCGCATCTTCGATCGCCAGCTCGATCTTCATTTTGGGCAAAAAATCAACGACATACTCTGCGCCCCTATAAAGTTCAGTATGACCCTTCTGTCGGCCAAAACCTTTGACCTCGGTCACAGTAATGCCCTGAATTCCGACGTCTGCAAGCGCTTCACGCACGTCGTCCAGCTTGAAAGGCTTGATAATTGCAGTGACCATTTTCACTTTGTAGATTCCTCCGCTGCCCTGATGTGGTGTTTGGGCGTTAACAGGCTTCTACTATCAGGGAATAAAAAACGGGCCGCAAGGCCCGTTTTGTTTTAATGGTTGTCGCTGGAATACCAGCTTGTGAGAGGGGTTATTCTGCCGGGCGAAATTCCGGGTAGGCCTCCAGGCCGCATTCGGCTATATCCAGCCCGCCGTACTCTTCTTCCTCGGACACCCGGATGCCTACCGTCTTCTTCAGTAACATCCAAACCAGTCCACTGGTGAGCAATACCCAGGCAGCAATTACCGCGATCCCAAGGAGCTGGGCTCCAAGCTGGTTGAGCATGCCCCACTCAACACCCTTGTCGGCGGACAGGCCGGCGTAGTCCTGGCTGAACACCACGGCGATCAGTCCCCAGATTCCAGCCAGCCCGTGCACTGAGATGGCGCCAACCGGATCGTCGATCTTCAGCTTGTCCAGGAGCAGGACCGAGAAGAAGACGATTACTCCGCCCACGGCACCGATGGTGGTGGCCAGTAGCGGGGAGGGAGCCAGGGGTTCAGCGGTGATGGCCACCAGTCCGGCCAGGGCGCCGTTGAGGGTCATGGTCAGATCGGCTTTGCGGAAGACCAGCCTGGACACCAGCAGTGCGGCGATGAGACCGCCGGCCGCGGCCATGTTGGTATTCACGAATACCAGGGCCACGGCGTTGGCGTCAGCGACAGTGCCCAACTTCAGTTGGGATCCGCCATTGAAGCCGAACCAGCCCAGCCACAGGATGAGCATTCCAAGGGTAGACAGGGGCAGATTGCTGCCGGGGATGGCGTTTACCTGCCCATTCTTGCCGTATTTGCCCTTGCGCGCTCCAAGCAGAAGAACGCCGGCCAGGGCTGCTGATGCGCCTGCCAGGTGGACGACACCGGAGCCGGCGAAATCCAGGAAACCGGCCTGGTCAAGGAACCCGCCGCCCCACTTCCAGTAGCCCTGTACCGGATAGATGAAGCCGGTCATGATCACGGTGAAACCGAAGAAGGCCCATAACTTCATGCGCTCGGCCACCGCACCGGAAACAATGGACATGGCGGTGGCCACGAAGACCACCTGGAAAAAGAAGTCCGAAAGTTTCGAGTAATAAACGTCGCCGCCGCTGCCGGTCACCTCCGCCAGGGAATTATCGGCACCGGTGAGCACGCTTAGTCCGGGAATAAGGGGGTGGTCGCCGCCATACATGATTCCGTAGCCGCAAAGCATGAACATCACGCAGGCAATGGCATAAAGACCAACATTCTTGGTCAGGATTTCCGCCGTGTTCTTGGCCCGTACAAGACCGGCTTCAAGCATGGTGAACCCGGCAGCCATCCACATGACCAGGGCACCGCATACCAGGAAGTAAAATGTATCCAGGGCGTAACCCAACTGTGTCACTTGCTCCACTACTTTCTCCTTGATTCAGTTTGATTAACGAGGACGGAGCTAAACTGCTTCCGAGCCAGTTTCGCCGGTGCGGATCCTGACGACCTGCTCCAGGTTGGTGACGAAAATCTTCCCGTCGCCAATCTTTCCGGTGCGGGCCACGTTGCCGATGGCTTCGACGACTTGTTCAGCGATGTCGTCGGACACGGCAAGTTCAACCTTGGCCTTGGGAAGGAAGTCCACCACGTATTCGGCGCCACGATACAGTTCGGTGTGCCCGCGCTGGCGACCGAAGCCCTTTACCTCGGTTACCGTGATGCCTTGAATCCCGATGTCCGCAACCGCTTCGCGAACGTCATCCAGCTTGAAGGGCTTGATGATGGCTGTAATCATTTTCATAAAGGTTTCTCCTAAGCCTTCTGCCGTTAGGGTCTAGTCTAGAATTCCAAATGACTTGCTGATGGAGATAACCAGGAAGGTGTCTTCCGCAGGCAGTCCATCGGTGCCGGTGTTGAAAGCAAGTTCCTTGCTGCTTCGTACCAGGCTCAGGCCCAGGTCCAGTTCTGCTACGGAGATGCCGTAACCCACTTCCAGGTACTCGCCATCAAAATCCTTTCCGAAGGTGCCGAACTTGGCATAGAAATCTTTGTAGGTACCGGTAAGCGCGATGAAGTCGTAGTCCAGGGTGGGGCCGGTGAAGTTTTCGTAATCGCCGACGGAATATTCGAGTTCAACAAACTTGTAGCCTGCGTAGAGATTGACTTCCTTGTAGGTATCGTCGAAGTCATCGCTGTAGTAATAGAGGGTGAAGCCGGCGC
The DNA here is from genome assembly GCA_041571575.1 of Gammaproteobacteria bacterium. GTDB lineage: Bacteria > Pseudomonadota > Gammaproteobacteria > Steroidobacterales > BM003 > CAKZML01. The sequence goes on from JBFFTZ010000108.1 coordinate 7,027, forward strand.
CCAGCATCAAGTCGTTGTCAAAGGTGTGCTTGTAACCACCGTAGACATCTACTTCCAGGCCGGGCTTGACCGCCGCCGCCCACGTGCCCAGGTACCAGTCGTCCTGGCTCCAGTCCAGTCCGCCGTTGGCGACCGATGAGGCCTGTGGTACGCCCCGGTAGATGTAATCAGAAAGGAATCCGATGTTGCCGGTGACTTCGGCTTTTGCGCCGGTAGCGACAATAAGAAGAGCCAGGGTCGTGAATATACGGTGCATAGTTCTATCCTTATGAAAGTTGGGCCGCCGGTGCAGTGCTCATGGCGGTGCAACTACACAAAGCAGATTCCGTGCCAACCTTGTGAAGCCTGCGCAATCGCGGGTCTGGGCGGTTGCAAATTACCGCTATGCACCAAAATGGAACAGCCGGAGCCCCGGCGTGCGCTAAAAACGGGCGAAGAACTGGAAATGGCACTTGGCAAGCCGGGTTGAGCCGGTGACAATTGCTTCATGCAAATAGATCCAACAACACTTGACGCCCTGGCGCGTCGCCTGGCCCAGGTCGTACCACCGGGACTGAACAGTCTCGGAGACGAATTGGAACGTAACTTGAAGGCTGTGCTCCAGACCGGCCTGAAGAACCTGGACCTGGTGACACGGGAAGAGTTTGAGGTCCAGCGAGGCGTGCTGGGCCGGACTCGGCAACGGCTTGAACAGCTTCAGGAAAGGCTGGATGAGCTGGAAAAGGGTTTGAGCCAGAAGGACTGAGACTGACCCGTTTAGCCATGGAGGGCGTATGGGGTTGGCAACGGCATTCAGCCGGGCCGAGGCTGGCCTGGACGCACCCAGGATAGCGATAGAGGTCCACCTGCGAGGCGGTTTGCCGGGGGTGGCCATCGTGGGTCTGCCCGAGGTGGCGGTGCGGGAGAGCAAAGACCGGGTGCGTTCGGCCCTGGTAAACAGCCAATTCGAATTCCCCGCCCAGCGCATTACCGTGAACCTGGCTCCCGCTGACCTGCCAAAGGAAGGCGGTC
>JBFFTZ010000109.1:0-7986 GCA_041571575.1 Gammaproteobacteria bacterium
ATCAGACTCAAACGAAGACGCCAGCAGATTGAGATGCGAGGACTTTTCCAGGCGGGTTTACCTGCCCCTCATTGTTGAAATTGATCCGTGTCGCGGCAATTGGTAGCGGCCTGCGCTGTCATTGCGCATCGCCAATCCAGGCAAGGATTAACGGTAATCACAGGAAGGTGACCATGCAGAGCGAAGTAGCAGTCAGTCGATACAGTGTTGCGGAAGAGATTGCCCATACGGTAACCCATGGCATCGGCGCATTGCTCAGTATTGGCGGACTGGTTGTGCTGGTGGCTTTTTCGACTCTCAATGGCGATGCCTGGCATATCACGAGCACCAGCATTTATGGCGTCACCCTGATTATGCTTTACACCGCTTCCAGTCTTTATCACGGCATTCCCCATGCCCGGGCGAAGCAGTTGTTACAGCGACTGGATCATGCTGCGATTTTCCTGCTTATAGCCGGAACCTACACGCCGTTTACCCTGGTCAGTCTCCGGGGTGACTGGGGTTGGGTGCTGTTCGGACTGGTATGGACGATTGCCATCGCAGGCGTCTTTTTGGAACTGGCTTGCGAGAAGCGTTACGAACGGCTGTCCCTGAGTCTCTACCTGGGACTGGGCTGGATCGTGGTATTGGCTATCAAGCCCATGCTCAGGTCGGTGGAAATGGGTGGTTTGCTGCTGCTGCTGGCTGGCGGCCTGTGCTACTCCCTGGGTGTAATCTTTTACGTCTGGAAGAAACTGGCCTATCACCATGCGATTTGGCACTTGTTTGTCCTGGCGGGCAGCGTGCTGCACTTTTTCTCTATCCTGCTTTACGTCGTGCCGCCCGGCCGGTGAGTGATGCAGCCGGGAAACAGGCGATGTACCGCGACCATGACCCGGGCTTGAATCCGATCCCTGTCTTTGGGAGAGGAATCAACGGTTATCTCGATGGCCGCGCTTCGAGACCGTCGGCCAATTCCTGATACTTCAGATAGTTAGCTATTACAAAGCCTGAATGTAAGAGTTAATTCACACGCATGGGGATGTAAAGTAATTTTTACATAAAGACCACTAAATTGTACTTTCCCCCGGGCGGCGTTGCTCGGGAGTCAGGAGATGAAGATGGATCTGAGCTTCCGTGAAAAATTTGAATATGTGGTCATCGTGGGACTGCTGGCGGTATACGGCCATTACTTCTTCCGGGTGTTGCCGCCAATGGGTTCGGATATTTTCCCTGAGCAGATCACCCTTCTTGTCGGATTGCTGGTGTTGTTGGTCCTCATATTCATTGTCGGGGCGATCGCGTTGGCGGTACAAGCGCGCTCCAATGCGGTGCCCGATGACGAGCGAGACAAGCTTATTACCTTGAAAAGTATGCGAAATGCCTATTTTCTATTGGGGGGAGGGGCGGTCACGGCCATAGTCAGCGCCCTGGTCACCGAGGGGAACTTTTGGTGTGTTCATGCGCTTTTGCTCACCCTGGTGCTGGCCCAGCTGCTGGAATCCCTGTCACGGCTGTATTACTACCGCCAGGGAGTCTGATGTGGGCAAGGCTGGATCTCACATCACTAACCGGGTGCGGGCACTGCGCTTTGAGCGGGACGAAATGACCCAGGCTGAACTGGCCAGGCTGGTAGGGGTCACCCGCCAGACGGTACACGCCATAGAGAGGAACAAGTATTCCCCATCACTGGAGGTCGCCTTTCGGATTGCCCTGGTGTTCAAGGTGCCTCTGGAGGAGGTGTTTCAGTACCAGGAAGGGACGATCAAATAGTCGCGGCGGAGAGGACTTGGAATGAGTCTTGTGCGGAATGAGCCTACTGGCGAGCGCAGGGGGACCGCCTTACATGGTTTGATCAACCTGATTCTTTGCCTCAAAAGCCAGAATTAAAGTACGACTAGCAAGCAATTAAGCGTACAATGCGGGGTCAACCCGCTCCATTGAGTCTTCGGCCGTTTCTTGACCAGGTCCTCTGATATGCGGAATTTAACCATTTGGGGGTATCGTGGATAAGAAATTGTATGTGGGCAATCTGCCCTATTCGGCTACTGAAGAAACTCTTTCTGAGAAATTTTCTGAGTTTGGAACCGTTGAGTCAGCCAAGGTCATCACTGATCGTGATACCGGCCGCAGCAAGGGCTTTGGGTTCGTTGAAATGGCTAACCAGGCCGAGGCCCAGGCGGCAATCGACGCACTTGATGGCACTGATTACGACGGTCGTCCGATGAAAGTTAACATCGCCAAGCCCATGGAAAAACGCTCGGGTGGCGGCGGTCGCGGCGGCTTCGGTGGCGGCAATCGCTGGTAGACCTCGTTGGCCGGTAACACTGGCCTTCCTTGTTTCTTTTTCGACGAGCATCCCAAAGGATAGCTTGAGCGGGAGTATGTGACTTTAATGGCAGATCCAACTCCGTTGTTTTCCCAGCATTACGAGATCGTCTCGGTAGAACCGGTCGATGCTCCTAAAGGCGCAGAGGGGAATGATTGGCATCGCTACGAAATTGCCCAGGGTACAAATTCAATTGAGGGTCATCGGCAGGGGAAACTCAAGGCCGTGACCAAGGCGGTAGAGGAAATCGTCGTCTTGTTGAATGAACGACGCTCGGGTAAACGAGGTCGGGTAAACCTGGTGCCAACACCAAAAAAGAGCAAGTAGAGTTAAAAACGCCCCTCACGGGGCGTTTTTTTTGCCTTGAAAAATCAATGCTGGTGCTAGTCTTCTCTTAACATCCCGGTGTCCGCTGGCCTGGTTTCTCCGGGTGAAACGGGATAACCCAGTGAAATCCATCCGTAGGCTCCTTCCCACAGGACAGCTGTATTTTCAAAACCCAGGGCGACCAGTTTCTGGTTCACATGCTCGGCGGCAGCGCGAGGGCATTCGCAATAGGTCACGATCCAGGTGCCATCTCTGGGCAGGTCCCTGGCAAGTTGGGAAACATCCTCGTAGTAATAGGGCATGGGAACCGAACCCTCTATATTGGCCATTTGCCACAGGGACATCGCCCGGGTGTCCAGCAACACCATGCGCTTCTTGGCTTGCATGGCTTCGTACAAGTCCCTGGACATGACGTAGCGGCTATCCTTTAGCTGGAAGTCCGGTGAGTCACCTTCGGGGTTGAGAATGTAGTCCTCTACTGCAGGCGGCCTTCGCAAGACGGGTTTGCGCACCTCCCACCCGGTTGCCCGGCTGCGTATGAAAGCAGTCAGCGCATCCAGTTGCTCGGGGCTGAACCTTTCCCCGAAAGCCGGCATGGGCGTGCCCTGGCGTCCGTTTTCGATAGCATGCCGAATGAACCTGTCCCGGGTCATCGACAGCATGGCCTGGTTGCCAAGGGCTGTGCCGGTAATTCCCTCTCCTCTGGCGCCGTGGCACTCAACACATTCCTTGCTATAAAGCGCTTCACCCAGCGCGACATCTCCTTCAATCATTCCCGAGGAAAGGTTCTTTTCGGTGACGCCGATCTGTTCCTGCAACCACAGGGCCATGTAGTAGATTTCTGGCTTGCTCAAGGGGCCGCCCAATTCGTCGAAGAACCCTGCCATCGGGGTCCCCGGCCGGCCGTAGCCGATTACCATTCTGCGTTCCTGTACGCCCGTTTCGAGCAGTGACTTCGAGCGCAACGACGGGGCATGGTCATGCACATGTCCCTGCCGATCTTCGCCATGACACAGGGCGCAATACTGCTGGTAGTTCTTCGCCGAGGCCGCTGCCTGATCATCAGTCAGCTTGGGATAGGTTCTTGCATCGGCGCTTTGTGCAACCACAAGCAACAGACTGGATAGGAGAAAGAGTTTTACTGGTTGGTTCATGGCGCTTCCTTTGAGTGGCTGTGCCGGCTATCCGCTATATCTTCAATCGTGAAGCCGCCGGAAACCGTTAAAACTACCCGGGCCGCGCCCTCGTCAGTGACATGGGTGATGGGCATCTGTTCCAGTTCCCTGAAGTGTGGACAGAACCAATGCCAGCTTACGGACCACCAAATACGACTGCAAGAGGGCAGTGCTGCGCTAGTTGGTGCCCAGTACTCTCAGCCGCAGCCCCGGCATGGTCGTCAGTCCGTAGTCCCGACTTGCCACATGCCCCTCGCTATCCAGCACGTAATAGGTGGGGAAGCCGAAAACATTCCAGCGGGTAGCTACCGTCTGGTCGCCCAGAATTATTGGTATTTCCAGGTCGTGCCTATCCCGGAACCCCCGAACTGACTCAAGGCTTTCGTAGGACAGGGCTACCATGACGATACCAAGTTCATCAGGGTCATAAGCTTCTCTGAGGCCTTGCAAGCTGGATGCACTGAAGGCGCAGACCTTGCACCATGGGGCAAAGAAATAGACCAGGGTCGGACGCCCGCGCAGCGACTCGATGTCCAGTTCACCTCCGTCAAGTAGCGAACCCTGCAGGGCCGGGGCGGGTTGTTGTTCATCAACCGGAAGCAGTTCGCTGGACTGCCACTGTTGTATCAGGAAAAACACCAGGACAAATGCTCCCGCTTCCAGGGTCCACTGCATCCAGCGGGGCCAACTGGAATATCCACGAGGCTGGCTGCCGGTCTCACTCACGGCAGGTGCGCCCTGGCGAGGAATTCGTGGCTTTGCATTTCCCGCATGCGACTGCGGGTGCGCTGAAATTCGAACTCGAGCTTCTTGCCTTGGTAAAGCTCCTTCAGTGCACTGGCGGCAGAGACGATGAGCTTCACGTTGCGGTCGTAAAACTCATCTACCAGTGCGATGAACCGGCGGGCCTCATCCTCATTGTCACGGGTGAACCGGGGAATGCCCGAGATCATTACCGTCTGGAAGCAACGGGCAAGTTCGATGTAATCGTCCTGGCTTCGCGGTCCTCCGCAAATAGCGTGGAAGTCGAACCACACGACGCCATCGGCAAGGGCCCGGGCGGTCACCTGGCGATCGTTCAGTGCCAGGGGAACGTCATGCCTGGCCTCGTCCGGGGCGATAGCCCGGAAATACATGCCCAGGTTTGTGTCCGCCTCAGCATCCAGCGGGTAATGATAGATTTCAGCCTGCTCCAGGACCCGAAGCCGGTAATCGACGCCGGCGCCAAGTTCCAGCACCTGGGTGTGGGTTTGCAACTGCGCGATGGCGGGCAGGAATCGCTGGCGTTGCAGGCCGTCACGGTAGAGCTTCTCCGGCGGTACGTTGGAGGTGGCGACCAGGGTGACGCCGCGACGGAACAAGGCCCCGAACAAGGTGCCCAGGATCATGGCGTCGGCGATATCGTTGACGAAAAATTCATCGAAACAAATAACCCGCGCTTTCAGTGCCAGCCGTTCGGCGACTTCTTCCAGGGGGTTCTCAAGATTTTTTAATTGCTTAAGCTCGCCGTGGACCTCGTACATGAAGCGGTGGAAGTGGCTGCGCATCTTGTACGGCACACTAAGCTGTTCGTAAAAGCTGTCCATGAGCATGGTCTTGCCACGACCCACCGAGCCCCAGATATACAGTCCGCGAATCGGCGTGATGGAAGGCCGTCTGCCAAGCAGGCGCCCCACGAATCCGGGTTGGCGTCGCGGACTCGCCTGTTCAATGGCGCTGCGCAGTTCTTGCAGTGCGCTCTGCACCTTCAGCTGGCAGTCGTCCAGGACGATCGGTGCCGGAGGCGAAGAGGCGTGTGTCGGGGTGTGATTGCTCACTGGTAATCCGGTTCAACCTTTCTGTTGGGGATTCTATCAGTATGGACGCCGAGGGTTGGGACAAAGGTTCCCCCGGAAAAAAAACCGGAGGCCGCCGTATGCGGCCCCCGGCTATTTCTCGCGATCTCTACATGCTGCCGTAGTTCGGACCGGAGCCACCCTCGGGCGTAACCCAGTTGATTTGCTCGTAGGGGTCCTTGATGTCACAGGCCTTGCAGTGCACACAGTTCGAGGCATTGATCTGCAGCTTCTTGCCGCCTGCATCGTTATCCACCATCTCGTACACGCCTGCCGGGCAGAAGCGGATGCAAGGGTTGCCATATTCCTCGGTGCAGCGGGTGCTGCACAAATCCAGGTCGGCGACCTTCAGATGGACCGGCTGGGATTCTTCATGGGCATTGCCTGCAAAATACACCGATGCCAGCCGATCCCTGGGAGCCAGGTCGCGGTCCACGTAATCCTTCTTTGGCTCGTTGTAGCCGCCCAGCTTTTTCATGCTGGACCAGTCGGCGTGGTGCTTCAGGGTCCAGGGAAGCTTACCCATGAAGACGGTTTCCAGTCCCGCGTTGACCATGCCACCCCAGAGGCCCCACTTGAACCCGGGTCGTATATTACGAACCTTGTGCAGTTCACGACCGCTGGGTGAGGCCCGGAAGGCCTCGTCGAAACCCTCGGCAGAGAGGCTCTCGGCGGTGTGCTCGGCGGCCAGCATGGCGCAGCTGATGGCGACGTGAATACCCTTGATCTTTGGCACGTTCAGGGTGCCCGCGGTATCGCCGATGAGCATGGCGCCGGGCATTTCCAGTTTTGGCATGGATTGGTAGCCGCCCTCGACCAGGGTGCGGGCGCCGGTGGCAATAACTTCGCCGCCTTCGAGCAATCCCTTGATCCTGGGGTGATGCTTGAATTGCTGGAACGCTTCGAAGGGCGCCAGGTTGGGATCCTGATAGTCCAGTCCGACCACGAAGCCTATGTACACCTGGTCATTCTCCAGGTGATACAGGAAGGTGCCACCATAGGTCTTGTTGTCCAGGGGCCAGCCCACGGTGTGCTGGATGTTGCCTGGCTGTACGCGTCCCGGGGGCAACTGCCAGAGTTCCTTGAACCCGAGGCCATAGGTCTGGGGTGACTTCCCGGCATCCAGTTCGTAGCGCTTGATCAACTGCTTGGTGATACTGCCGCGACAGCCTTCGGCAAGCACGGTCAGCTTGGCGTGAATGTCCACACCGGCGGTGTAGGCAGGTCCGGGTGTGCCATCACTTTCCAGGCCCATGTCGCCAACCCGAACGCCAATGACTTCATTGTTCTCACCGAACAGTGCTTCGGCGCCGGCAAATCCGGGGAATACATCGACTTCCAGGGCCTCGGCCTGTTCTGCCATCCACTTGACCAATTGACCCTGGGAAATGATGAAGTTTCCATGGTTGTTCTGCTGGGGAGGCGTGGGCAGTTTCATTGCGCCGGTCTTGCTCAGCTTCAGGAAGGTATCGTCCTTGGCCGGCACGCAGATGGCCGGTGGGTTCTGCCGCCACTCGGGCAGTAATTCATCAAGGCTTCCCGGTTCCAGTACCGCGCCGGACAGGGCGTGGGCGCCCACTTCCGAGCCTTTCTCCAATACGCAAATCATGCGTTCCGGATTGATCTGCTTCAGGCGAATAGCGTAGGCAAGTCCGGCGGGACCGGCTCCGATTACCGCTACATCGTATTCCATGACATCGCGTTCACTCATGGTCTGACCCTTCTATGTCGTGTATTCAAAACCTGTGGTTGGGGGCGGGGGCCCCCGGCCACTGCTATGTGCTACTTGGGCTGCATCCTGATGGCGCCATCCAGGCGGATGACCTCGGCGTTCAGCATGGGTGTTCCAAAGATGAAGACGACGGTATCGGCATATTCCTCGGGACGGCCAAGGCGGGAGGGGAAGGGTACCTGGGCACCCAGTGACTTCTGCACCTCTTCGGGCATGCCGGACATCATGGGCGTCATGAAAATGCCGGGAGCGATAGTCATCACGCGCACCCCGATGCGGGCAAATTCCCGCGCCATGGGCAGGGCCATGGCGGCAACGCCACCCTTGGATGCGGAGTAGGCTGCCTGGCCTATCTGTCCTTCAAATGCGGCGATAGAGGCGGTGCTGATAATCACGCCGCGCTCGCCTTCTTCGTTAGGCTCGTTATGCTGCATCAGGTTGGCGGCCGCCTTTGCGACAAAGAAGCTGCCGATGAGATTGATCTGGATTGTCCGGGCAAAAAAGCTGCCGTCCATTGGCGCCTCGCGGCCGAGCACACGACCCGCGCCAATAATTCCTGCGCAGTTCACCGCCAGGTTCAGGCCACCAAGATGAGCATGGGCTTTTTCC
>JBFFTZ010000110.1:0-7967 GCA_041571575.1 Gammaproteobacteria bacterium
CGACAAGCGGCTGTCCGAGGAAGAAGTCTGGATACGCCAGGGCATCAAGGCCCGCCGCACCCGCAACGAAGGTCGGGTCCGGGCCCTTGAGGCCATGCGGGAGCAACGCCGGCAGCGTCGTGAACGTAGCGGCACCGCGAAAATCCAGCTGGAATCCGGAGAGACCTCGGGGAAACTGGTATTCGAGGCCGAGGACGTGAGCTTCTCCTATGATGGAATACCGGTGATTCGGGACTTCTCAACCCGGATCATGCGCGGGGACCGGGTCGGCATCATCGGCCCCAATGGGGCCGGAAAATCCACCCTGGTGAAGCTTCTGCTGGGACAACTTCAGCCGGTCACCGGCCGCCTGACCCGGGGAACCAAGCTGGAGGTCGCCTATTTCGACCAGCAACGCGCCCAGCTGGACGAGAACAAGTCGGTCATGGACAACGTGGCGGACGGTAATCAGCACATCATGGTGGCGGGCAATCGACGACACGTGGCCGGCTACCTGCAAGACTTCCTGTTCCCGCCGGAACGCCTGCAATCGCCCGTGAAGAGCCTCTCCGGTGGCGAGCGCAACCGCTTGCTGCTGGCACGGCTTTTCACACAGCCAGCCAACCTGCTGGTAATGGATGAACCCACCAACGACCTGGACGTTGAAACCCTTGAATTGCTGGAAGAGATGATCGACCAGTTCCAGGGTACCTTGCTCCTGGTAAGCCATGACCGGGAGTTCCTGGACAATGTGGTCACCAGTTCCCTGGTGATTACTCCCGGGGGCCGGGTTGAGGAATATGTCGGCGGCTATAGTGACTGGCAACGCCAGCGCCCGAGACCTGGCGCCACGAAAGCTGCCTCCGCCAGCCCGGCGGAGAAACCGATAGCAAAACCTGCAGCGGTGCAAAAAGCAGCCAAGCTTTCCTACAAGGAACAGCGCGAGTTGGACACCCTGCCCAGGACCATCGAAGAGCTGGAGGCACAGCAAGGCAGTCTGACCGCAGAGATCAGCGGCACAAGCTTTTACCAGCAAGACAAGGACAGCATCCAGGCCACCCTCGCCCGGCTTGATGCGGTCAATACCCGGCTGGAGACGTGTTTCGAACGCTGGGCGGAACTGGAAGAACGCAGCAAACCCGCAGGCTAGGCAAGACAGACCGTTTCGTGTTCCGGTTCCGGAGGCCATAGATCGCTGCCGGCCCAAACCAGCCCGGGAGACCGGCGTCGAAGGGCGCCCGTCCTTGCTCCGAAACGGAAAAGAGAATAGGCATCTTTTACCCACCGGCTTCGGATAATCACTATCGAAGAACGACGCCCCAGCTGCTACCTTGAATGTGTCTAAAACATGGCCATCACTAGTCGGAGAACCCGGAAATCAAGATGGAACTGGAAAAGCGGCGACTGAAACGTGAATTTCTGACCATGACCAAGATGGTCGGAATGTACTGCGTCCGGTTTCACAATGGCGCCAGGGACAAGCTCTGTGACGAGTGTGAGGAATTCCTCGGATATGCCCAGCGGCGACTGGCAAAGTGTCCCTATGAGGAAAAAAAGCCCACTTGTACAAACTGCCCAATCCACTGCTACAAGAAGGCGCAAAAACAACGGGCAAGCGAAATCATGCGTTACGCCGGGCCACGAATGCTGACCCGCCACCCGTACCTGGCAATCACCCACATACTGGATGGCTTTCGCAAGGCGCCGCCCCCAATGGAGCAGCGCCAGTTAAAGAAACAACGGCAGCCAAAGGAAAAAATCCAGGAATAACCTGTTGAGGCCCGGCCCGCCCGGGTTAGAATTTCAATTATGAAAATAGCAATTGTTGGCGCTGGCATCAGCGGCCTGAGTACCGCGTTTTACCTCAAGCAGAAATTGCCGGATTGTTCGCTGGTCATTTATGATCCGGAGACCCGTCCCGGCGGAACCATGCAGACCGTCAATGTAGGCGGCTTCCTGTTCGAGGGAGGCGGGAACGGTTTCCTGACCAACAAGCCGGACAGCTTGCAGCTGGTAAAAGACAGCGGCGCAGAGCACCTGCTACTGCCCAGTTCGGACCTTGCCCGCAAGCGTTTCATTTTCCACAACAACGGGATGCACAGACTGCCCGAATCACCGCCGCTATTTCTCAAGTCCGGTTTGCTGACCCTGGGTCAAAAACTGCGTGTGGCGGGTGAATTTTTCGTTGCCGCAAGTACCAGCGATAAGGACGAAACCCTGCAGGAATTCGGCTACCGGCGGGTAGGCAAGGGGTTCACCGATGTCTTCCTCGACGCCATGGTGGCGGGCATTTACGCCACCACGCCTGATCGAATCTCTGTGCAGGCCGCGTTCCCCATGGTAGTAGCCCTGGAAAAGGAATACGGCGGTTTGTTCAGGGGAATGATTGCCAAGCGCAAAAAAGGTGGCGGACCAGGCGGCGTACTGACCAGTTTCCGTGGCGGCGTCGGTTCGTTTATTTCACACCTGAAAAATACCATTGATGCCGAATGGCAACTGGGATGTCCGGTCATCGGTATTAGCCGTGACATGGCGGGTTTCCAGGTGAAGACGGAAAAAGGCTCTGAAGAATTTGACCAGGTCATCATCAGTGCCCCGGCCTATGCGGCGGCAGATATGCTGGCGGGGCTGGATCCGGAACTGACCGATCGCTTGCAGAAGATAGACTACTCGCCCATCGCGGTGGTCGGATTTGGTTACGAGGAACTGGAACACCCCTTGAACGGCTTCGGCCTGTTAACTACCAGCGCCGCGGGTCTGCCCATTCTGGGTGCATTGTGGGACAGCAGTATCTTCCCGGACCGAGCCCCCGATGGCAGCAAGTCAATACGAATCATGATTGGCGGACAGCGTAATCCTGAACTGGTGGCCCTGGACGACAAGCAGCTGCTGAAGCTGGCCCGTGAAGGGCTACGCAAGACCATGCAGATAGACAAGGAGCCGGACTCTATCTTCATCAAGCGCTGGACTCGCGGAATCCCCAGCTATTCGCCGGGGCACCTTGATCGGGTGGCGAGTATATTCGAACAACTCGCGACTCACCCGGGACTGCACCTGTGCGCCAACGCTTACGGCGGAATCGCCATGAACGATTGCGTGCGCAATGGCCGCGAACTGGCCTTGCGCATCGCCGATGCATAACGTCCGCCCCTAGTCGTCGTCAGAATCTGTATCCCTGGGCACCCGCTCTCCGGTAGCCGGAGCCATGCCCTTGAGCACCAGGTCGTTGTAAGACACGATGCCCACGATCTGTCCCTTTGAGATTACCGGCGAGGTGGAAATCTGGAAGCGGTCAAAGAAGCGCGCGCAGTAACGGATATCCATTCCGGGCCGCACAAACAGCACGGGCTTGGACATCAGTTCGTAAATATTGATGCGATCCGGCGAACGGTCTTTCGCCAGGACTTCCTTGGCTATATCCGATGCCAGCATGATGCCGTACTCATCGGTCTTGTCGCGCCGGTCAACGATCAGGAAATTCACGCCCTTATCGCGCATGATCTGCAACGCCTCTGAAACCGTTGTCAGTCCGTGAGCCAGGACGAACTTGTCGCTCATCACATCGGCAATGATGGTGGGAGTATTCTCGCTCATAGTTCCGCCTCCTCCAGCGAAGGTGCTATCAGTTCAGCCTGGTGCAGCACACCCACTGCATCCTCTACATCAACCTGGAATGCGATGCCGGTGCCCGGGGTCATATCGAATTTCCCTGCGGTGGCAATTTCTTCCAGGATTCCGCGGGCCCGGTGCTCTTCTACCAGCATGAGCACCATGTCCCGCTGGCTTTCCAACGCCAGCCCCAGGAAAGTGGTTTTCTCTTCCACCCCCTGGCCGCGGGCATTGGTCAGCACGGTACAACCCGTGGCGCCCGCCTCCCTGGCTGCCTCCATAATGGCCTTTGTCTTGGAATCCTCCACAAAGGCAATGATCAATTTGAACCTCATTACTGCTCTCCTTGGGGTTGTTCTTCATTATCCGGTTTTGATTTTTCAGCGTTCTTTGCCATGGCCTTGCGAGCCCGCCATTCGGAAAGCTGCGCATAGGTCATGACAGAAATAATCGGGAAAAGGCAGGCGAAGGCTATTAATCCGAAGCCATCCACCAGTGGGTTGCGACCGGGAATGTTCTCGGCCAGGCCCAGGCCCAGGGCCGCCACCAGTGGCACCGTAACGGTGGATGTGGAAACCCCACCCGAGTCATAGGCGAGGGGCACGATAGACTTGGGTGCAAAGAAAGTTTGCACTACCACCACGATATAGGCGGCGATGATGAAATAGTGAATGGGGATACCCATTACGATTCGATACACGCCCAGGGTAATTCCCAGCGCCACCCCGATGGCCACGGCAATACGCAGTCCCTGCTGCCCAATGGTGCCACCGGACAGGGCGTTGGCCTTGTGAGCCACGGCAATCAACGCCGGCTCGGCGATGGTGGTACTAAAACCCATCGAAAAGGCAAACAGATAAAGCCACAAGTAGGACATCCAATGGTGAGCCTGACCATCCGCCAGCCCGAGGAATTCGGGATCCGTAAACTGCCCGGCCATAGTCCTGCCCACCGGGAACAGCGCCTGCTCCAACCCAATCAGGAACAAGGTAAGACCGATCACCACGTAGACAAATCCAGCCAGGACCTGGCCCAGGTTCGGCACTGCCCGGCGAATCACAAACACCTGGAACACTATCAGGATCACGGCAATGGGCATCACGTCACGCAAGGTGCTTAACAAGACCGCGAGCATTTGATCCAGGGAAGGCATCAGATAAGCATCCCGTAGGCCATCACGAATATCATGGGCAGCAAGGACGCGAAGGCAATCAGGCCGAAGCCGTCCAACAAGGGACTTCTACCCTTCAATGACGAGGCCAGGCCCACACCCAGGGCGGTAACCAGCGGAACGGTGATGGTGGAGGTGGTCACCCCACCGGAGTCATAGGCAATGCCAATGATCTCTGGCGGTGCAATGGCCGTCATGAGCACCACAAAAACATAGCCACAGGCAATCATCAGGTGCAGTGGCCAGCCTTTCAGGATTCGCCAGACACCTATCATGATGGCGCATCCCACCGACACAGCCACCGTGAAACGCAAGCCCAGGGCGTATTGTTCCCGGGATTCCAGGGTGTCGATGATCATCCCGCCGGTAGCGGCCACCGCTGCCGCCTCATCGGCGATGGCGATCAACGCAGGTTCCGCCGCCGTGGTCCCAAATCCCAATGCGAAAGCAAAACACAACAACCAGAACAAGGAGCCTTTCCTCGCTAAGGCGTAGGCCATGGCCTCACCAAGAGGGAAAAGACCCAGGTCCAGGCCACGCACGAAGAAAGCCAGGCCCAGCATCACCAGGGCCAGGCCAAACAGCAAGCCACCCAGGTTGGGTATCGGCTCCTTGAGAACCATCAACTGGAAAAACCCGATGACCAGCACAATTGGCGCAAGGTCCCTGCTGCTTTGCAATAACGGTCTAAGTATGTTTTTCAACGATTGCATCAGACCGCTTTGTGCTCCCTGGCTTCCCAACGAAAGTCAGACAAGCGAAAGTGTTTCATCCGTTGTCTGAACTGATAACTCATCCCAGGCCAAAGAGTCGTATTCTTTCCGCTCTCGTGCAAGTACCAGCTTTTACAACCGCTGGTCCACACCGAGCCGGCAAAATCGGCCTGCAAGTGGGCATTGAACGCCTCTTGCACCTCCGACCTGACTTCCAGGGTGCGCAAATGCTGCTCTCGCATGGTCTCAAGACAGCGCAGGACATAGCTAATCTGGGACTCGATCATGTAGACGACCGAATTGTGTCCAAGGCCGGTATTGGGCCCCATGAGCATGAACATATTCGGAAATCCGGCAACCGTCGTCCCAAGATAGGCCTCCGGTCCGCCTCGCCAGGCCTCGGTCAGGTCCTGGCCCCCTCGCCCTACGATCATCCCGGCCGGCACGGGACTGGTTGCCTGGAACCCGGTTCCATACACCAGCACGTCAAGCGCCACAAACTCGCCGTTTTCCAACGTCACGCCATGCTCCTGGACCCTCTCTATGGAGGTTGTTTCCAGCTGCACATTCTCACGAACCAGCGCCGGATAATAATCATCCGACAACAAGACCCGCTTGCAGCCCAGTCGAAACCGGGGCGTCACCTGCTCCCGCAGGGTTTTATCGCCTATCCCCGCCGCGATGTGTCTGCGGGCTATTCTCTCCATGATCCGCAGTAACACCGGATAGCGGCTCAGGCCCAGCGCCCGGCTTTCCATCTGCAGGTAGGTCCAGCACCTGACCAGTTTCTGGATCAACCCGAATTTGCGGTACATCCACTTCCAACTCTGCCTGATCGCTCGGTCCCGGCGTGGCAGGATCCACGGTGGCGTGCGTTGGAACAGCACCAGCTTCTTTGCCTGGGGAGCAATTTGCGGGACGAACTGAATAGCGCTGGCGCCGGTGCCAATCACCCCGACAGTCTTGCCCGACAGATCCACTTCGTGGCGCCAGTTCGACGAGTGAAATGCCGGCCCGCCAAATTGTTCCAGACCGGGAATGGACGGCATGGCGGGCCTGCTCAAACCACCTATGGCGGAAATCAATACCTGGCAGTCATAGCGCTGTCCATCGGCACACTCGAGCATCCACCGGGCATCTTGCTCGCGATAGCTGGCCCGGCGAAGCTCGCGATTGAAATGGATATGAGGGGCTAGGCCATATTCGGCGACGCAGTCTTTTAGATAGGCCCAGATCTCGGACTGGGGGGCATATTTCCTCGACCAGTCAGGGTTCGGATGGAAGGAAAACGAATACAGGCGAGAGGGCACGTCGCAGGCGCATCCGGGATAATGGTTATCCCGCCACGTACCACCCACCTCCGGCCCGCTATCAAGAATCAGGAAATCAGTAATGCCGGCCTGTCGCAGTCGGATCCCCATGCCCAGGCCTGAAAATCCGGCACCGACAATACACAGCTGAGTCCTGACCAGTGTCCCTGAATCCACAAGCTATCCCTGATTTCCGTCCACCTTCCCGATTCTATCCTCAAAAGCAACGGGGTATCCGCTATCAACACTGAATTAACCGTAGCGGAATCTCGGGCTAGGCGATTGTCGACCCCCTACGGTATGATCATTCGCTACTCAAAGGGGCTGCGGAGCGACGGCGTTGGTATCGAATAAATTTTTTCGTATCTTCCAGATATTCAAATACAGCATTTACAGCCTTCTAGCCCTGAATGTTTACCTGTTTTTCGCCGACGAATGGGTTGCAGCCAACCACCTGTTCATGGATGGCATCGCACTGGAAGATATCTTCCAGGCATTTTCGGCGAGCATAGATACGGCGGCCTGGGTAGTCCTTCTGCTTCTGTTCGAGATGGAGACGTACGTACTGTCAGACTCCCAGGTCAGACGTCATCGCTGGTCTCTGCATGGCATCCGCTTTCTTAGTTACTTTTTCATCCTGCTCTCCTATCAGGGCTACTGGGCCAAGTCCCTGGACTTGTACGAGGTAACCCCCATCCAGGCGGTAAGCGCCTGCGAGCTTGTGGATCACGAGACCGTGTACATGCTGACCCTGGACGAGTTTGCCGACCTGACAGAGGATAACTGCCAGGAACTGCCGGCCGAGGGCGGTTTCGTGCGACTGAACGACACCGACATTATTTCCGATGCGGTCGCATTGTGGGATGCCAGGGCGCTAGCCTGGGTCGATGTCTTTAACGCCAGCCTGTGGTTGCTCATCGTGGTGATGCTCGAACTGGACGTATGGATGCAACTGCGCGACAAGCAATCCAGGGTCTACGACCTTGCCAGTGGCGCCTCAAAAATCATCCTTTATTCCGGCCTGCTCATCGCCGCCTTGTACTGGGGCTGGGCGGGAGCATTCATCGATTTCTGGGATGCATTCCTTTGGCTGGTGGCCTTCGTTTTCATCGAAATGAATGTCATTACCTGGCGCGAGGAATCCGAGGAGCTGCACGAACTCGAAGCGCAAGCGGACATCTCGCC
>JBFFTZ010000111.1:0-7937 GCA_041571575.1 Gammaproteobacteria bacterium
CGTTAATCATCGACCAGGACGTGATTGACGATGAGCTGCTATCCCGTTACGTAAATATCAAGGAAGGAGATCCTTTCTCTTCCAGCCGCCTGCTAATGGCCAAGCAGACACTGTACGCCACAGACTTTTTCAGCACGGTAGACGTCAGCGCCGATCGCGCAGAATCGATGGACGGCCTTGTCCCTGTGCGCATCACCGCGGAAAAAGGCAAGCGACACCGCTACGGTGTCGGCTGGGGTTACGGCAGCGACACCGGCTACCGTGTGAGCGGCAACTGGACCATGCGCCGAATAAATCGCTCCGGACACAGCCTGGCCTTTGACGCCCGCTATTCACCCATTACCTGGAACTTTAACTCGACCTACATCATTCCCATCGGAAACCCGGTGCTGGAACGCCTGGCGCTTAGCGCCGGTACCGTTGATGAAGAACTGGGAGATGCAAACAGCAAGCGCCTGTATACCGGGGCCACCCTTATTCGTGTTCCCGGAGAATGGCAGCGCCAGACGACATTGAGCTTTCAGAACGAAACCTCGGACCTGGTGGACTACACCCGGCATGACCAGTACTGGGTTCCATCGCTGCGCATGATACGCACCTGGTCTGAAACCCGATTTGGCCTGGTCAACGGCTTCAAGATTCTCGGTGAAGTCCAGGCATCTGGTACCGGCCTGGGCCTGGAGACCAACTTCATTCAGGCCAGCCTGCAGGCAAAACTCGTGATGCCAGTGGGAAGCCGCAGCACGTTGTTGCTACGCGGTCAGGTGGGCACAACATGGACTGAGGACTTTGACCTGCTGCCGGTCTCACGGCGCTTCTTTACAGGCGGCGATGACAGCGTCCGAGGATACCGGTACAACAGCATCAGCCCACCCGGGCCAAGCGGTAACGCGCTGGGCGGAAAGCACTTGCTGGTTGGCAGCGTGGAATTCGGTCGCGTAATCAAGGGCCCCTGGGGGGTCGCAGTCTTCGCTGACAGCGGAAACGCGTTTAATACCACCGGGGACGAATTTGCAAGCAGCGTCGGAGTCGGCCTGCGCTGGCGGTCCAAGATCGGCGTGATAAAGATCGATATCGCGCAGAGCATTTCTGATACAGAGCGGGCGCCCCGGCTGCACGTTTCAGTGGGGCCGGAGCTATGAAGCGACGACTTCCGTTACTGAGTTTGATTCTCCTGCTGCTGCTCGGATTAGGGCTGACCTGGGTGCTGCATAGTTCCGCGGCCCTGCGCTGGGGCTTCTCGCTGGCCTCTGAAAACCTTCCCCTGACAATCGAAGCGGCTTCCCTGGACGGCAGCCTGGCTGGACCCATGCAGATTCGGGGTCTGAATATCGTCAGTGGAAACATCGCCGTCACCGCCCAGGACCTGGAACTGGACTGGTGGGCAGGAGACTTGCTGCGAGGGCGGGTAAATCTAAAGCACCTCAACGCCCGCGAGTTGGAAATTACCCGCCTTGAATCTGCTGAGGCCGAGCAGCAGACGAAAGGTGAACCCGGCTCCCTGGCACTGCCCGAACTTCCGGTGAGCCTGAGCTTGAGGAACCTCTCGATTGACGGCATTTCTTTTGTCAGCAATGGAAGCACCGTGCGAGTGCTCGAGCGCTTCCGGGGAGCCGCAAGCTGGAATTCCCGGGCCATCACTATCAGTGTGGATGAGCTGCAGCGCACGGATGTCAGCCTGTCAAAATCCCGTCTGCAGGTAGAGGGGCAACTACCACACAAATTAAGCGGAACTGTCGAGTGGAAAATTGCGGGACTGCTCAGCAGCGAACTGCTTGGTCGATCAGAACTCGGTGGTGTACTGGCCAGACCCTACATTCGCAGCAAGCTGCTCCAGCCGGCCCCGGCCAGTCTTGAACTGAGCATGGATCTTGCCCTCCCCACGCCTCTGATTGAAGGCACGCTGGATGCCCAACAGTTCAACCTCAGCGCCTTGCAGGATGGCTGGCCAGACCAATCCCTGACTGCAGCCACGAGTTTTTCAATTGATGGCAGGACCATCAGCGCACAAGGCGCATTACAGTGGGCCGAGGCACCCGGCGTCGACATCACACTGCAGAGCATTATCGGTGCAGATCAAATCCAGTTACTGGCGCTGGATATCAGGCCCCAGGGGACTGGCGGCAATATCCTGGCGGCCGGAACGATTCCGCTATCTGCAGAGCAGGAATTCCAACTGACCGCCCAGTGGAGTGACCTGGACCTGGCCACGGCCGGCACGCCGTTGCGCTCGGCTGGCACAGCCAGCATGTCGGGAACCCCTTCCGCCTACACCTTGCAAGTCAGCACCGAAAGTCAGATTGATGACTTTCCTGAAATCGCTCTCCAGGCTTCCGCGACGGGAAGCGAGAAGGGATTGCTTGTCTCAAGTTTCCTGGCAGAAGTGATGAATGGCAGCGTAGCGGGTAACGCTGAACTGGACTGGCAGGATGGTCTGCAGGCCAGGGCCCATATCAACGCAGCGGGGCTGGATAGTTCAACTCTGGATGCGTCCTTCCCGGGACGGGTTCCTCCGGGAGTGCTGAACCTGGAGGCTGGCCTTGGGCTGGCCATGGACGATACCGGTACACGGCTCACAGTAGACCTGGAAAAACTGAGCGGTGAAATTGGCGGTGAAAAACTCTCGGGCCAGGGCTCTGTGGCGCTCAATCCGGAGCAGCTCAAACTGGACGCCCTGGAGTTACGCCTGGGGGAAGGCGTGATCACGGCCTCGGGTACCCTGTCGGAAAATCTGGATTTCCATGTACAGGTCACGAAAATGCGACTGGCAGGCTGGCTGCCACAACTGGATGGTGCCCTGGCGGCAGAACTTGCTCTGTCCGGGCCACTAAAGACTCCGATAGTGGAAGGATTTGTGTCCGCCGAGCAGCCGGGCTTCGGTGACTGGCGAGGCGAGGTCATTGAGGCTCAGTTATCTGTAAACCTGGCGGCCCAGGTCCCATCAAGTCTGTCGCTGCAAGCAAGGGGATTACACAAGGCGGGGCACCTGCTGGGTGATCTGGACGTCCAGGTCCAGGGCGTTGCGGACAGTCACGAACTCATACTCCAATTAACCGGTGGCGAACAAGAACTGCTCGCCCAGGCCCGCGGCGGTTACCAGGCAGAACCTGGGTGGAGCGGAGAGATCTCGAGACTTGAGCTTATCCCCTCTTCGGAATCCCCCGCGCCATGGATCCTGGCCGCTGCGGCACCACTGGAAATTGGCGCCACCGACTATCGCCTGGGAAATCTTTGCCTTAACCAGGAAAAAGCGCATGCCTGCCTGTCGGGAAAACAGGTTAATGGCGCGGGTGACGTAGAACTTCGGGCGTCCCGCGTGCCCTTGTCGATCCTGAATCCTCTGCTGGGAAGCGCCCTTGATATCTCAGGCCTGCTCGACGGCGAGTTGCAGGGTCAGTTCAGCGAGCGCGGCGAACTTACCGGGCAGGTCCAGCTGGAGATAGACGAGTCGAACATCAACTGGTACCGCTCGGGTACAGACCGGGTTTCCGTTTCGATTATGACGGCCAGGCTGGACGGCAGTGCGAGTCGAGAAGGCATCGATCTTAAGGCCATGCTGGACCTGGGAGAACAGGACAGTATTCAACTTGCCCTGAACCTGGAAAGAAGCACGGGGCCCGCAACCGCTTGGCCCGCCCGGGGATGGGTCTCCGTTGATCTTACCGATCTGTCACGGTACGACACCGTGGCTTCCGGGCTGGAAGAGCTAACCGGAAAACTCAGTTCCCGGTTGGACCTCTCCGGCAGCCTGGATGAACCACTTACCTCGGGTCACCTGAGTCTGGAAGACATGGAAACCTATTTGCCAGGCGTGGGCACCCGGGTTTCCGCGGTCAGCGTGGACCTGAAAAACCAGAACCAGAGCACCCAACTTGTCGCCAGTGCAACGATTGGCTCGGGCCAGGTGGCGCTGAGCGGCAATGTGGCGCTACTGCAGGGCACGCCCCGGGCAGACCTGCACCTGACCGGTGATGGCCTCACCCTGGTGGATTCTCAGAACCTTTATCTGCAGGCATCCCCAGACCTGTCACTGACCCTTGACGGCGAGGAAGTAAACATCACCGGAAAGCTGTATGTACCCCTGGCTCGCATCAGGCCGGTTGAGCTTAGCAGCGCGGTCCGCAGTTCCCCGGATGCAGTGGTGCTTAACAGCGAGGGCAGCCGTGAATACCGCGGACGATTCAAGGTCACTACCAAGGTGTTGTTGGAACTGGGAAATCGAGTCAAGTTTGACGGCTACGGCCTGACCGCCAACGTCACCGGATTCCTTGAGTTGAGTGACATGCCTGGCAAGATCACGACAGGCCGGGGCGAGCTTAACGTGGTGAAGGGAAAGTACAAACTCTACGGCATGGCACTGGACGTGGAGCGAGGACAGTTGCTGTTCGCCGGCGGCCCCCTCGACACGCCCGGACTGAGCATCCGGGCCGCTCGCGAAGCCGATAATGTGCGGGTTGGCGTTGACGTGGGAGGCACATTGTCAGAACCAACCCTGACCATGTTCTCTTCACCCAGCATGCCCCAGTCAGAAATCGTCGCCTACCTGCTGACCGGCAAACCCATGACCGACCTGGATTCCGCCAGCGGTCAAAGAGCCAGCGCCGCAGGCGATGCCCTGGCGTTGGCTGGTGGGAACCTGCTTACCGGTGAAATCGGCGCCCGTGTGGGTCTGGATGAGGTGGCACTGAGCAGCGACATAGACACGGGCAACGAGGAACTGGTGCTGGGTAAGCACCTGTCCCCCGACCTGTATGTGAGTTACGGAATTGGTCTTTACGAGGCCATAAATACGCTGAGAATTCGCTACCAGATAAACGAGAGACTGTCTCTGCGTTCCGAATCCGGTGTCGCCAAGAGTCTGGATATTTTCTGGTCTGCCGAGCGATAAGTCGCCTTACAGGTCCAGGTAACTATCCTTTTCATGAATCTCGATCAAAGTGGGCCTGTCCAGGCTCGCGCTTGCCATGACCAATTCGACTATCTGCTCCAGGCTGCCGGCCCGTTCTGCATGACAACCCATGGCCCGAGCCACACCCACGAAATCAGGTGTGAACAGATCTACGCCAATAAGCGGGAGTTGCTTCGCCACCATGTAATCCTTGATCTCTCCGTAGCCATCGTTGTTCCAAACGATTACCGCGCACCCGACCCCAGCCTCCACGCCCGCGGCAAGCTCACCCAGGGTGAACTGCAGACCACCGTCACCGATGATGCACACCACTGGTCGATCCGGCGCGCCCAGCCTGGCGCCAATCGCCGCGGGTAACGCCCAACCCAGGGTTCCGTAGCCGGTAGTGCAAGTGAGATAGCCCCGGGCCTGTCTCACCCTGAAGTGATGATTGGCCTCATAGGCCAACTGGGTCGAGTCGGTGACCATGATAGTTTCAGGAGGAAGCGCTTCACGCAGAACATCCAGCAGATTGACCCGCCGTTTCAGGGTGTCATCAAGGCCCGAGGCAATTTCGGCCTTGAGACCAGCGACTCGCTCTACGCCCTTGCCTTGCCAGCCCGCCACATCCAGCTTTTCCAGCGCCTGGTTCAACCCGGCAAGCGCCTTGCGGGCATCACCCAGTATTGGCAGGTCAGGCCTGTGGGTGCGCATCAACTGCTCGGCCTCAATATCAATCCGTATGAGGCGACCATTGATCTCGATGGGGTCGGGATTGAGATTGCGGTCGGTTTCCGAAAACTCCGTCGCCACCGCAAGCACCAGGTCCGATTCCGCGATGAGCTGGTGAACACAGGGGAAAGGCAGGGTTGCACCGCCACACAGCGGATGGGCCTCGTCCACCACGCCCTTGGCAGCCAGGGTCAGAAAGGTCGGCGCGCCGAGCTTCTCCACCAGCTCAACAGCCTCGGCGCTGGCATCCACGCTGCCGCCGCCAAACAGGATCACGGGATTCCTTGCCGCGGCCAGTTCGCGTGCAGCCTGCTGAATCAGCTCGTAATCCGCAGAGGGCTTCGGACAAGTCACCGCATCGTCATGGATGAACGTCACTTCCTGGGTGATCACATTCACCGGGATTTCGATGTGCACCGGGCCGGGGCGCTCACCATTGAACGAGGCAAAAGCACGGGCCAGTACCTCGGCAAGATCCTTGGGATTCAACAGGGTGTGACTGAACACCGTGTAACCAGCTGTAACATTTCGCTGATCAGGCAGTTCGTGCAAACGGCCCATACCCATGGCCAGGTCCTGGGTGTTGTTTACCGCCGAGATGACCAGCATCGGGATCGAGTCCGAATAGGCCTGGCCCATGGCCGTGGCGGCATTGGTCACACCAGGGCCGGTAATCAGGAAACAAACGCCCGGCTTACCGGTAGCTCTCGCGTACCCGTCAGCCATAAACCCGGCGCCTTGCTCATGGCGCGGCGTGATGTGCCGAATACCTGTGGCGGGCAGGCCCCGGTACAGTTCGACGGTGTGCACACCCGGGATCCCGAAAACGGTATCCACGCCATATGCCTCCAACAATTTGACCAGCACCTCACCACACGTTGCCATCACTCAATCTCCCTATCGTGCCTGCTGGTCGCGGCCAAACAACGACCTTAGCCAGGCACCGATATCATCAATTTCCTCGTTGCACACCGCATGGGGCATATCATAGGCATGCCACTGCAGGGATTGCCCCCTTTCCAGCAAACGCTCCCGCGCCAGCTCACCCAGACCGATGGGCAAGACAGGATCCTGCCGCCCGTGGGCCATGAACATGGGAATGTCCTTCGCCACGTCGCTGGCTTCCTCGTCCAGGGTCCTGGCCAGGGGCATATAGGTGGACAGGGCCATGATGCCCGCCAGGGCAGAGGGCCTGCGCAATCCCAGATGCAGGGCAATGGCGCCACCTTGTGAAAACCCGGCCAGCACAATCCGCTCATCAGGAATTCCACGCTGGTTTTCTCGCTGTATCAACGTCTCGACCTGGGCGGCACTGGCGCGTATTCCTTGTTCGTCCACCTTGCCGTCGCGATTCAAGTCCAGGATATCGAACCAGGCACGCATGGGCATTCCGCCATTGAGGGTCACCGGCCTCACCGTCGCATGGGGAAAAACAAAACGCGTGCTCAGGCCGGCCAGGTCCAGCTGGGGAACAATCGGTTCGAAATCGTGCCCGTCCGCCCCTAGGCCATGCAGCCATATCACACTGTAGTACGGATCTGCACCGGTGCTTACTTCAACAGTTTCCAGAATCTGGGACATTGCGCCTCGCCAAGTGGATAAAGCGGCAAATGGTAACAGACGTCTATACGGCGTCTGGCTGATTTTCCGGTGCCGCTAGCGCGAAAGCCGGAAGGGATTCCAGGTGCTGGGTCACCGCGCTCAAGGCCGGATAACGAGCCAGGTCCACATTAAACCGCCTTGCGTTATACACCTGGGGCACCAGGCAGACATCGGCCATGGTTATCTGTTGGCCGAAACACGTCTTTCCCGGCTTCCCATGGCGCTGCACCAGTTTTTCCAAGGCACCGAAGCCTTCTGCAATCCAGTGTTGGTACCAGTACGAGAGGCTGACGTCCTCCTGTTTCAGTTCTGTTTTCAGATATTGCAGGACCCGCAGGTTGTTCAGGGGATGGATGTCGCAGGCAATCAGCTGGGCCATAGCCCGGACCTGGGCGCGCTCTGCCGGCGCGGATGGCAGCAAGGGCGCCCCGGGCCGGGTTTCTTCCAGGTATTCGATGATCGCCAGGGACTGGGGAATAACCACTCCGCCGTCATCCAGCACCGGGATCAAACCCTGGGGATTCACCTCCAGGAATTCCGGCTTGCGATGTTCACCGCCATCCCGGAGAAAATGCTTGGAGACAGACTCGTAGTCCAGGCCTTTCAGGTTCAGCGCTATCCGCACCCGGTAAGCGGCGGAACTTCGATAATACGTATACAGCTTCATTCATTCTCTCCCTGATCGTCCCCAAGGGTCTGCCCATGGCGACCCGCC